>JAFYBI010000370.1 GCA_017540285.1 Clostridia bacterium
CCGCCGTGGCGAGGATCTCCGCGGCAGCGGACAGGTCGGTCAGATACGGCCGCACCTGATCCTCTCCGACGATGACCGGCATCCGGTCATGGGTCTCGCGCATGGATGCGTTGGCCTGCCGGGTCAGGATCACGAAGCGGCATTGTCCGTCGATGATCCGGAACAGACCGCAAAGGTAGAGAACGGGCAGGCCGTCCACGGTGAAAAAGTACTTCGGTTTTGAGGCGTCGCGGCCCCATTCGTAGAATCCGGTGGCCGGAAGGATGATCCGGCGCTCTTTCAGGCAGTCGGCAAACGTCTTCTTCTCCGCGGCGGTCTCCGCGCGGGCGTTGATGATAAGTTTTCCGTCCCCGTATCCCGGGAAGCCGAAAACGGCCGGCAGCGCGATGATCTTCTCCCGCTGCGCGACCATCGCCGGCGCGGCGTCGCCGGGGAAGATTTCTCCGGTCTTGTACTGTCCCGGATACTGCCGCTCCATCGCGCCGGCGATCGCGGAGAGTTTCTCATCCCCGCTGTCCGTGCCGACCCAGTATCTCCCGCACATGTCCGCGCACCGCCTTTCCGTCTTCCATTCGGTCAGTACATATCGTAGTCTTCAAACCACTCCAGGACCGCAGCCGTGAACCCCCCGTTCCGAGAATTTCCGCTCCTTTTTCCGGCAGATATACAGGAGATGGCTCGTCTCGCCCAGAAGCTCCCGCTTTTCCGCGAAGGCCAGATGCCAGGCCGCGAACGCGTCGAAATCCTCGTCCGGGATGCAGAAATCCGGCCGGTCCTCCAGCGCCTCCAGCGGGCCGTCGGTCCCGGCCGTCGCGAGATGCTCGACCGGTTTTTCGTCAAAGAGGCGCTCGAACTCGGCCACGTCGTATCCGGTGAACAGCTGCTCCTTGTAGTGCTTCACCCGGTAGTCCTCCGTGAAGTTCTCCTCCTGCCCGAAGGCCCATCTCCCGTAGAGATAGTTCGCATACATGATCGCATAGACGGAGAGGAAGGCAAAGAGGAGCACGCCGCCGGACTTCGTGACCCGGATCGCCTCGTCGATCGCCCGGTCCACCTCCTCCGGCGTATAGAGATGATACATGGGGCCGAGGACGAGCGTCGCGTCGAAGGCGCCGTCCGGGAAGCGTCCGAGCTCCGTCGCGTCGCCCTGATAAGCGCGGAGATTGTCCAGGCCCCTGCCGTTCTCTCTGAGGATCGCGAGATGGCGCTCCGCCAGCTCCACGGCGGTCACGTGCATGCCCTCCTTCGCCAGCGCGACGGAGTATCTGCCCGTGCCCGCGCCGACCTCCAGCACCTTCGAGCGCGCAGTTGCGTAGCGGTGGATGTAGGCCATGGTCGTGCGGAATTCCAGCTGCCCGTGCCGGGACCTCTGCAGCCGGGTGTTCTCATCCGACTGCGCATAAAAGCTGCCTACGATCTCTTCTCTGGTACGGACCGGATTCTTTTTTTGTTCCTCTGTGATTTCAGACGCCATCTGCTTTACCTCCACCGGCCGGGATCAGCCATACATTGCAAGCTCGACAGAGTCCATGAACTGACACATGGACAGGTTGAATCTCTTGTAGTCGGCCTCCTCAAACTCTTCCGTCGCGCAGGCGACGGATGCTTTGACGAAGTCCGTCTGATTGTAAAACGTGATCATGAGCGGGACCCTGATGATCTCCGAGACGCCGCGGATCGTCAGGCAACCGGATTCTTCGAGGGCCGGGATCTCCTTTGCGTCTCTGACGGCGGCGGCTGACTCGCCGCTTGCGTCGCCGGTGAGGATCTCCGGGCCTTTTGTGTAGGCATAG
>JAFYBI010000371.1 GCA_017540285.1 Clostridia bacterium
GACGTCTTCTCCGCCCTCGACATTCAGGACGAGCTGCAGACCCTCTACACCTCCGGCACCGTCTTCCACGCCTTCCTCGGCGAGAAGCTCCCGGACTGGAAAGCCGCGGCCACGCTCGTGCGCAAGGTGGCGGAAAACTACAAGCTGCCTTACTACACCCTCTCCCCGACCTACTCCATCTGCAAGAACCACGGTTACCTCGCCGGCGAGCAGCCCGTCTGCCCGATCTGCGGCGCGAAGACCGAGGTCAACAGCCGCATCACCGGCTACTACCGTCCCGTCCAGAACTGGAACGACGGCAAGGCGCAGGAGTTCAAGGACCGCAAGACCTACGACATCGGGCATTCGACCCTGACCCACAAGGGCCCGCTCCATCCCGACGTCCCGGCGGCGGAGGTCCCCGTCAGGACCGCGGTCACGCCCGCGAAGCCCACGACGGCGGACGGCATCCCCGCGGCGGCGGTCGAAGCGGCGGTCGAGCCTCTGACGGACAGCGGCGTGCTTCTCTTCGCGACGACCACGTGCCCGAACTGCCGGATCGCCTGCGCCGCGCTCGATAAGGCCGGCGTCTCCTACACGAAGATCCTCGCCGACAAGGAACCGGATCTCGCGAAGGAATTCGGCATCCGCCAGTCCCCGACCCTCGTCGTCAAGACCGGCGGCGATACCGTGAAGTTCGTCGGCGTCTCCGAAATCAAAAAATACCTGACCGCCTGAATTTGAAAATATGCATAGCGGGGGAGGGAGCTTTCTGAAGAGAGTTCCCTCCCCCGCACCCCCTCTTCAAAGACTTTTCACAGGAGAAGATTCAAAGTTATGACAGATATTATCGTCGTCGGCGGAGGACCGGCTGGACTCACGGCAGCGATCTACGCACTCCGCGCGAGCAAAAGCGTCACGGTGATCGAGAAGGACGCGTTCGGCGGACAGATCACGCACTCCCCGAAGGTCGAGAACATCCCGGGCTTCGAGGAGATCACGGGCATCGAATTCGCGGAGCGCCTCGTCGATCAGGCGCTGGCGCAGGGAGCGGAAATGGAAGCGGCAGAGGTCACGGCGATCCGCAGGCAGGCGGGGGGGACTTTCCTCGCCGTCACCGAGGACGGCACCTTCGAAGGCCGGGCCGTGATCCTCGCGACGGGCGCGCGTCACCGCCTGCTCGGGCTCGCGGACGAGGAGTCCTATGTCGGCAACGGCGTGTCGTTCTGCGCGGTGTGCGACGGCGCGTACTACCGGGGCCGGGACGTCGCGGTCATCGGCGGCGGCAACTCCGCCCTGCAGGAAGCCCTGCTGCTCGCGGATCTCTGCCAAAAGGTCACCGTCGTGCAGAACCTCGCGTTCCTCACGGGGGAAGAAAAGCTCGCCGAACAGCTCCGCGCGCGCCCGAACGTCGAGATCCTCTACTCG
Organism: Clostridia bacterium; assembly: GCA_017540285.1. GTDB lineage: Bacteria > Bacillota > Clostridia > Oscillospirales > CAG-272 > UMGS1696. The sequence continues at coordinate 1,408 of JAFYBI010000371.1, forward strand.
ACCCTCGCCGCGAAGTACCTCGGCACCCCGGCGGACGGCATCACCGGCCTCGTCGTGCGGTCGGAGAGCGGGGAGGAGCGCACGATCCCGGCGGACGGCATCTTCGTCGCGGTCGGGCTCGAGCCGCAGAACGCCCCCTTCGCCGACTGGATCGCCCTCGACGCGCGCGGCTACGCGGACTCCGACGAGGGATGCGCGACCGTCACCCCGGGCATCTTCGTGGCGGGCGACTGCCGCTCGAAGCGCATCCGCCAGGTCACGACGGCGACGGCGGACGGTGCGGTGGCGGCCCTCGCGGCGTGCGACTGGATCAACGCGCAGAGCGCGAAGTGAGAAGAAAGACAGGGAGAAGGAATCCGCGAGGGTTCCTTCTTTTTCGTTTTGTCCGGAATGTTTTGAATTTGTTCGCCGCGGCGTCAAATCTTCGTCAGCGCGGTATGATATAATAAAATCAGAATTTTTCCAAAAGGAGCGGAATCATGAAGCGCGCCGCCGCCTTTTTCCTCTCGCTTGTCCTTCTCCTGTCCGTTTTGAACGCCTGCCGACGCGAAGAAAACCTTCCCGCCGAGCCCGAAGAAATCCCGACGAAGGTCGTCTTTGAATCCGTCGAACTGCCCTGTCCCGCGGACATCTCGATCAACTACTTCATCCGCCCCGCCGCAGACGCCGATGCGGTCTACGCCGTCGGAACACAGTCGCTGGCGGACGGGAATGTCCCCGTGCTCCTGCGCTTCCCGCGGGACGGCTCGCCGGCGGACTCGGTGCCGATCCCCTGTCCGGAGGGTGCCTGGGTGAGCCTCGGGCTGTTTGCGGACGGGAAACTGTTCTTCCTCTATTCCGTCAGCGAGAACGGCGTGTCCACCCGGACGCTGGCCGAGATGCCGCTGAATGCAGCCGATCCCGCCGTGACGCCGCTTTTGTGCTTCGACGATCTGCCGCCGGAGGGGCGGGATTTTAACGCCAATCTGCTCGCGCGGGATGCGGACGGCCTCTTCTATCTGTTCGATTACACCGGCGTGATGATCCTCGACGAGCGGCAGGCGTTCCGCGGCGTCTTCCCGCTTGCGTCCTATCCCTCCTCTGCGGCTACACTCGCGGACGGCCGGGTCTGGGCGTGCTTCCGCGAGATCGGGGAAAGCCGGATCGCCTGCGTGGATCCCGAGAGCGGCAACCTCACGGATCCGCACCTGCTCGGCGCCGGGACGCAGACGCTCGTTTCGTCCGGGGATTGCTTCGGGGTCTGCGACGGTCCCGCCGGACTTTCCGCGCTGATCCTCGACGAGGAAGGTCACCTCACGACGGAGCCCCTGCTCGATTTCGTCGGCGCGGGTTACGCCACGGCGCAGGACCGGGAGCTGCCGACGCTCCATCCCTCCTCCCTCGAGGAAGGGCAGTCGCTCTTTCTCGCCGACGCGGGACGGAATGCGGCGGGGGAGCGGGGATTTCTGTTCGTCACGAAGGACGGCGGCAATGTGCTCACCCTCTGCACCCCGCGGGAGGTCCCCGTATCGGAGCGGCGGGAATTCGTCTTCGCGCATGCGTATCCCCTCTCCGACACGGCCCGCACCCTGCTCGTGCGCTTCGGGCGGGAGAATCCCGATCTGCGGCTGACGCTGCTCGATTACAGCCAATACGCGGCCTCGGACGATCAGGACGCCGGGAGCAGACGCCTGACCACCGACATCCTCACCGGTCTGGCCGCGCCTGACCTTATATGGGACACGGTCGGCGACGGCCGGGACGAAAACGGCACCCTGACCGTCCTCTGCCGGAAGGGGTATTATCTGCCGCTCGATCCCCACCTTGCCGCGGACGGTGAAATCAACCGCGACACGCTTTTCGGCTCGATCCAGACGGCGTTCTCCGACGAAAACGGGCAGCTGTGGGGCATTTCCCCCGCCTTCACGGTGCCGGTCCTCAAGGTGAAGGAAGAGTGGCGCGGGGACCTCTCCGCACAGCCGACGCTCGGCGAATTCCTCGACTGGGCGGACGCCGCGCCGAAGGATGCGCTGATCTATCAGGGATGCGTCCGGGAACAGATCATCGAGTACGGCGATCCGCTCGTGCGGGATTTCAGCGGGTTCTATGACACGAAAACCGCCGAATGCTCGTTTGACAGCCCGCTCTTCCGCCGCTATCTCGACTGGCTCGCCTCCCTCCCCGACGAAAAGGCTCTGATCGCGATCCGCGGGGAGATGTCCGTCGTGCAGTTTTTCCTCCGGCAGGGCTTCGAGAGCGGGAAGCTGCTTCTCACGGACGAATCCCTCGGCGGGGCCCGCAGCCTCGGATCGTTCGCGCTGGCGGAAAATCAGGGAACAGCGTTCCTTGACGCGCCGACGAGCGGAGGAGCAGGCATGGAGATCCGCGTCGGGTCCGCTTATCTGATCCCGGCGTGTGCCGCCTCGCCCGATCTCGCATGGCAATACATCCGCGCCGCGCTGCTCTCCGCCGACTCCGATCCCACAGACAGCCTCACGCCCGCCCTGAAGTCCGCCTTCTCGGAAACGCTCGCCTCCTATCGCGGCGGACGGATCGCGGAGGGCTCGGACGGCTCGGTCTACCCGCTGCGCGAGGGCGAGGACGTAAGCGCCGGCCTGAAGCGCACGACGACGTTCCGGTACAGCGACCTGTCGGACGAGACGATCGACGAGACACTCGCCTTCTTTGACCGGGCCGCCGCGCCGATCCTCGAGATGACGCCGGACACGGTCACATCGATCCTCACGGAGGAGATCTCCGCCTGCCTCTCCGGCGTCGGCACGGCCGAGGATTGTGCCGCGAAGATCCAGTCAAGGGTGTCGATCTGGCTGGCGGAGAACAAATGACCTGTATTCAACAAGCTTCAAAGAAGGGATCCGCGAGGGTCCCTTTTCCTTTCTTACGATTTCATGAAGATTTGATAAAGATTGTCCGGTCCCGCTTGCGGGCAATGGGAACTTCTGCTATAATGAACTCAGCACACGACAATCAAAGAACGGAGGTTCTCATGAAACGCTTGCTTATCCTGCTGACGGCGCTTTCCCTTCTCCTGCCCGCCGCCGGATGCCGAAAGGAAGCCGTCGATCAGAACCCGCCCCGGACCGGCGTGCTGACGAACGTGTTCCGGGGAACGGAATACCCGCTGCCCCAAGGATGGCGTCTGACAGAAACCGTCCCGCCCGTGTTCGATCCCGAAGCGGGCACCGTCCGCTGTCTGGCGTCCCGCCGCACGGAGACGGAAAACGAGGACGGGACGATCACCTCCGACCTCGCCCTGAGGTTCTTTCTGCTCTCTCCGGACGGCGTTCTCGAAGAGGAGGACGCGCCGACGAACCCTCTCTGCGGGACCTTCGTGTCGGACGGCTTCTGGTGCCTCGCGGAGGACTACGAAACCAGATCGCGGCGCGTCCTGCTGAAGCACGGGGGGAAAACGATCGCGGATGTGACGGACTCCCTCGACAACGGCGGCCGGTACGTCCGTCAGCTCCGGGAGGACGGCGAGGGCTTTCTGATCCTGACGGAGGGAGCCGTCGCCGCCTTCACGAAAACGGGCAGTCTCCGCTTCACCGTCAGCGGTCTCGGACAGTTCGTCTCCCTCCTGAGGGACGGGGACGGCGCGCTCTGGGCCGAGGGGTATTTCCGCGAAGGACACGGGATCGTCTCCGTGGATCCCGAAACCTGTTCGACCGGGGCCGTCCTGCTCCTTCCCTCCGACGTGACGGGCGTCTCGGCGGGAGCGGACGGGAACCTCTATGCCGCGGCGCGGGACGGGATCGTGCGCTTGACCCTGCCGGAGGACGGCGAGGCTGCGGGAGAACTTGTCCTCAGCTATCTGAATTCCTCCATCGACGGTCCGAACGCCGCCCTGCTCGCCGCCGCGGACGGAGATACGTTCCTCCTGCGGGAATATCGGAAGGGGGAGGTCACGGACGAGGCTGTCCCGGTCCTCTGCCGCCGCGCGGAGGACATCGATCTGTCGACCGTCACGACCCTCGAGCTGGCGCACGCCTTTCCGCTCGGCGCTTCCCTGCGCACGTTCATCGCCGCGTACAACAAATCCTCCGGGGACTGCCGGATCATCGTCTCCGACTACTCCTCGCGAATCACGGACGACGACCCTCTCGCGGGAGCGAATCAGCTGGCGTTTGAGATCGCCGCCGGGACAGCGCGTCCCGATCTCGTCATCGGCGTCCCCGGCGCGGAGGACGTGGGCGTGCTCGTGCGGAAAAGCCTGTTCGCGGACCTCGGGCCGTTCATGAAAAAGGACGATTTTCTCACGCCGGACAACCTCTTCGGGGCGGTGAAGACGGCATACGCGTCGGACGGCAGGCTCTGGGGACTGCCGCTCAGCTTTCATGTCTCCTCCCTCCGGTCGACGAAGGAAATCCTCGGCAGCCGCGCGAACGGGAAGGGCTGGTCCGTCGCCGACCTTCTCGATTTTGCCGAGAGCCTCCCGGACGATGTCCGGCTCCTCAACGGCCTGTCCCGCGAAGGCGCGGCGCTCTCGCTCCTCGGACCGCTCCGGTATCAGTCCTTCCTCGATACCAAGCGCGCGAAGTGCTCCTTCGACAGCCGCGACTTCATCCGCTGGCTGAACTTTCTCGCTTCTCTGCCGTCGGCAAGGGACGCACACGCGATGCGGGACAACGAAGAACTGTATGCCCTGTACCACGCGGGAAAAATCGCGCTTGCGGAGGACCACGTCTACGATCTCGTCAACTGGTTCCGCCGCGAGGCGATCTGGGGGACGGACGAGACGGTGCGCATCGGGTATCCCTCGTCGTCGGGAGACGGGGCGGCCGTCACGTCGGAGACCGTATTTCTCATGACGAAATTCTGCTCGTCCCCCGACGCGGCATGGGATTTCATCCGCTTCTGCTTCCGCGAGAACGAAGCGCGGTCCCGGCTCGACATTCCCATGATTCCCATGATCCCCGCGCTGAAATCCACCTTCGACAGGGCCGTTTCGAGAACGATCGGAGCCTGGGCCGCGATCTACTATGACGGGAGCCTCATGACCTTCGATCCGGGGCCCGGGTATCCCGCCGCGGAGGACGAGCTCGAGAAACCGGGGATTTTGCGCATCATCGACGAGGAGGCTGTCGGGAGGCTCAAGGCGGAGCTCGATCTGCCGGGCTTCCCCATCGGCGACGCGCTCCCCTCTGCCGTCGACGAGATCATCGAAGAGGAGATTTCCGCGTTCCTCGCCGGCGCGACCTCCGCCGAGGATTGTGCCGCGAAGATCCAGTCAAGGGTGTCGATCTGGCTGGCGGAGAACAAATAGCTTGACAGCCGCGCCGGCGTGTGGTATAATAAAGCAAATCTGTAAAACAGGAGCTTTTATACATGCAAAATATCCGCCGCGTGCGCGACATCGTCTCCATCAAGCGCACGATCTGGTCGAACTACGACCGCTTCCGCACCCTCCCCGTCTTCTATCTCGAGCGCAATGCCGTTCTCGACGCCGTCGCCGCCCTCCCGGAGGACGAGATCGCGAAGATCGCCGCCGACTGCCGCGAGGGTGGCGTCCGCTGGCGCAGCTTTCCCAAATACATGAACAAGGTCGAAGCCGCCCTCCTCGGGAACCGCCTCCTCGTCGATGCTTCCCAGAAGGACGAGCCCCTCTTCGAAACCGTCGGCGGCGTCCCCGTCGGAGACTTCGTGAAGATCCGCGAGTGCGCGTCCGGCGCGGCGGTGTCCTTCGCCGTGGCGGGGACCTTCGACCTCCTCCAGCGCGGCAACCGCAACGGCTGCACGGAGATCCGCGGCCTCGGCGTGACCCCGGAGACGGAATTCACCGTCGTGAACGAGCTCCTTCCCTACTGGGAGGACCGCTATTCCGTCGCACTGAAGAGCCCCGCCCTCTCCTTCGCGATCTCCGCAGAGGACCCGAAGCTCGGCAAGAAGGGGACCTCCTGCATCCGCCTGTACGTCATCGAGGAAGACCGCGTCGCGGTGGACGACCTCGGCAAATACATCGACACGACGCCCCTGACCCTCTGGATCACGCCGTGATCCGCCGACCGAATGCCGGAATCTGATCGAAAAGGAGAATCCATCATGTCCGAGAATCCCGTCATCCATACCCTGAAGACCCGCCGCGCCTGCCGCAGCTACAAGCCCGAGCAGGTGCGCGAAGAAGACCTCGCCCCGATCCTCGAAGCCGGGACGTGGGCGCCGACCGGCATGGGGCGTCAGTCCCCGCGCATCGCGGTCGTGCAGAATCCCGACGATCTCGCCGCCCTCGAACGCCTCAACGGCGGCGTCATGGGCAATCCCGATTCCCATCCGTTCTACGGCGCGCCGACCGTCCTCGTCGTCTTCGCGGACGCGACGATCCCGACGTATCTCGCGGACGGCAACCTCGTCATCGGCAACCTTCTCAACGCCGCGGCGGCCGTGGGCGTCGACTCCTGCTATATCTGGCGGACGACCGAGGTCTTCGACTCCGACGAAGGCAAGGCCCTGATGAAGAAGTGGGGCGTCCCCGAGACCTGCCGCGGGATCGGCAACGTCATCCTCGGCTACGGCAAAGAGGGCGGCACCCGTACCCCCGCGCCGCGCCGCGAGGACTACATCATCCGCGTCTGAGCATGTCCCTCCGTGAGGATCCGGTCCGCCGGGTCCTCTTTTTTTTGCTTTTTATGCTTGTCGTCAAAATTTCATGAAGGAATTGCGAATATCCCCTTGACATCCCGCGAACAATGCGTTATAATAATTCCGTATCAGAATTTTCCACAGTAAGGAGATGTTCCCATGAAAAAAACCGTCAGAGTCCTCGCCGCGCTTCTGGTTGTCGTGATCCTCGCGACATCCGCGTCCGCTGCGAAGGCCATCTTTGTGAGCCCGAACGGCAGCGGCACCACCGAACAGAAGGCGACAGTCGCGACGCCCACCTTCACGCCGCCCGCCGAAACGAAGACCACCGCGACAACGGCTCCCGGCGGCTTCGTCTTCAACGGTCCCGCGCCGGTTTACACCGCGTCCGACTTCCCGAAGACGCCCGCCCCGACCTGCCTCTATCCTTCCTACCCGGTTTATACCGGCTGCACCGCGCCGTGCCAGCCCTGCGGCACTTACGGCTATTACGGCGGCTGGTACCGTCCGGCTCCGTATGACATCCTCGCGGGCGGCAAGTACTACACCGTCGCGGACGCGCGCGCCGAGATCGATCAGTATCTCGCCCGCACCGCCTACAACCTCATCATGACCGAGGGCGAGCGCAGAACCATCTGCGAAGGCGCGTACTACGTTTCCTCCAATCCCTCCGTCGCGTACTATGACGCCGCCAGCGGCAAGCTCGTCGCGAATCACAACGGTTCCTCCACGGTGTATGTTTACACCAAGGGCGGCGTTCCGATCGCCCGTCTCGACGTGAGCGTCCTCGTCCGCACCACGTATGAAAAGCGCAACGACATCCTCTACGTCTCCACCGACGCGTGGAACATCGGCATCGAAGAGTCCACCGTCTGCACGGTGAAGTCCGCGAGCGGCAAGGTCTACAACGACATTCTCTTCAAGGTCATCCGCGGCTTTGACTACGGCCGCGTCGGCGAAGAGAACGGCAAGATCAGCGGCAAGGCCAACGGCGCCGTGATCGTCCGCGCGTACTCGAAGTCCAATCCCGACGTCTACGGCGACGTGCTCGTCTATGTCGGCAGCCTGACCGCCGCCGTCTTTGACGGTTACTGGGTGACCTGCCCGACCGGCGTCCAGGTCACGAGCTGGGGCTACGACGTCTCCGATTATATCGCCGCGCAGAACGCCATCATCAACGGCTGGATCAGAAGCGCGGAAGGCATCTTCATCCCGGTCATCCGTCTCGCCGACGCCGTGAAGACCAATCCGGACGGCACGAAGGAACAGACGAAGATCCTCTACGGCGACACGCTGAGCTATCTCGACCTTCTCCGCATGGCGTACACCGACCGCACGAGCCTGACGAAGGTCCTCGCGGGCTACAACACCGTGAAGTACGGCAGCGACAAGATCGTCCTCAACGCCCTCGACCAGCGCACGGTCGTGCTCGCGCAGATCCTCGGTCTGCTCGACTGACCTTCGGGGCCGCGTTTCCCCCTCGCACAACAATCGAAAAGGCCTGCCGCTTCTCATACGGCAGGCTTTTTGCATGGAAGGGATCCTATTCCGTCAGGCTCCGGATAACGGTCGGGAGCTGCGAGATCGTGTCGCTTGCGATCATGCTGACCGCGCCGAACGCCGCCTCCGCCAGCTCGCCCGCGCGGCCGTTGACCCACGCGCCCGCCGCAGCCGCCGTCAGAGGTTCGATCCCCGCCCCGCAGATGGCCGCGAGGATCCCGGAGAGCACGTCCCCGCTCCCCGCCGTCGCCATGCCGGGGCATCCCCGGTCGACGAGGAGGACGTCGCACCCGTCCGTCACCACCGTCGTCGGGCCCTTGAGGAGCACCGTCACGCCGTGCGCCGCCGCGAATCCCACGGCAAGCGGGATCGGGTCCGCCGTCACCTCCGCGGCACTCTCCCTGCCGAGCAGCCGCGCGAACTCCATGTTGTGCGGCGTGAGGATCACCCGGCAGGTCTTTTTGTCCAGCACGGACGGCCCCATGCGGGAGAGCGCGTTCAGCCCGTCCGCGTCGATGACGAGGGTGCCTTCGTAATGCGCGAGCATCCAGACGAGCATCTCCTCCGCGCCGTGTCCCTGCCCGATCCCCATGCCGAACGCGGCAGCCTTCGTCCCGCGCAGGAGCGACTTCATCGCATCCTCGTCGAACACGGCCTGCCCGTCCCGGTCGGGGAGCGGAAAGAGGGTCGCTTCGAGGATCGACGGCGCGATCAGGGGGCAGATCGACGCGGGAGCCGCCACCTTCACCACGCCCGCTCCGGACCGCATCGCAGCGTCGGCCAGCGCGGCCAGGCGGATCGCCCCGGTGTACTGCGCGGACCCGCCGATCAGGGCGACATACCCGTACGTGGACTTGTTCGAGAAGTTCTTCCGCTGCGGGAAGGCGCGCGCGGCGTCGGACGCCTCGAAGAGGAAATACGGCTTCTCCTTCGGCGCGATCCCGATGTCGAGGCAGACCTTCTGCCGGATGACGTCCTTCGCCATGCCGAGAAAATGCCCGGGCTTGTACCCGCCGATCGCCGCGCAGAGATCGGAGACCACGCAGCAGTCCGCCATCCCCGTGTCGCCGTTCAGCCCGGAGTTGATGTCCGCCGAGACGACGAACGCCCCGCTTTCATTGATCGCCCGGATCGCGTCCGCCGCGGAGCCCTCCACAGCACCCCGGAAGCCCGTGCCGAAGATCCCGTCGACGACGGCGCCGAACTCCGTGAGCGAGCCGCCCGCCTCCCACGGAACGAACGGCACGCCCGCCGCCCGCGCTTCCTGGGCATAAAACGCGCCGTCCCCGGAAAAGCGGTCGGAGAGGAGGAACACCGTGCAGGCGACGCCGCGACGGGCAAGCGCAGCCGCGACGACATAACCGTCTCCGGCGTTGTTGCCGCTTCCGCACACGACGGCGACGGGGGAGGGCCAGCCGTCCGCGCGGACACGGTCGACAGCTTCGACGATGCCCTCGCCCGCGCGCCGCATCAGTTCGCGGGAAGGGGTTCCGGATGCGATGGTGTGCGCGTCGCTGGCACGCATCAGAGCGACGGAGAGAACAGGGATCATGGTACGGCTCCTCGGTTTTCTGGATGATACCCTATTATACCCCCGCCGGACGCGCTTGTCAATCCTTCGCCCGCGCCGCGTTTGTACGCCGCCGGTTGTGAATTTTTCGTAAACGGCCAAAACCTCCTTGCCGAGCTCCGAAAAATCTGTTATAATGAGGATGTGATTCTCGTTCAGACACATAAACTCATTCTTTTTGACCGAAAGGAACCAGCACCGCCATGAATCGAAAAATGATCAGCCTCCTTCTGGCCATCCTGCTCGCCCTCACCGCGACCGGGCTGACCGGATGCTCGGAAAAGACCGCCGGAGAAGACGGCACTCCCGCCAACACCACCGCCCAGCCGGACATCACGCCTGCCGGTGAGATCGATGAGGACGAGGACGGCTACCTCGCCGACGATCTCCCCGAAAAGGACTTCGGCGGCGCGGAATTCAACATCCTCACCACCACCTGGTACAACGCGAAGAACTACATCTTCGCGGAGGAAATGAACGGCGAGGTCGTCAACGACGCGCTGTTCAACCAGCGTTCGAAGGTCTCCGACCGCTTCAACGTCGAAGTCACCTGCACCGCCAATGACGGCAACGACGCCGTCGCCGCCAACGCGCACAACCTCGTGATCTCCGGCGACGACACCTATGCGATCGTCTACAACCACGACAACATGACCATGAACAACGGTCTGAAGGGCGACTTCTGCAACCTCCGCAGCTTTGAGATCCTCGATTTCTCGAAGCCGTGGTGGCAGGGCGCGTCCCAGGTCTTCACGATCCAGAACAAGCTGTTCGCCACCGCAAACCCGATGGCGATGAGCGGCATCTACATGAACTGCACGGTGTCCTTCAACAAGAAGCTCATGAGCGACCTCCAGCTCGAAGCGCCCTATGAAAAGGTCCGCAACGGCGAATGGTACCTCGACGACATGATCGGCATGATCCAGCAGGGCATGCGCGACCTCGACGGCAACGGCAAATACGACGCGAAGGACCAGTGGGGCTTCCTCACCGCAAGCTACGGCTGGCTGCAGTTCCAGTCCGACATGGGCGCGGGATGCATGGAAAAGGACGATCAGGGCAACGTCCGCTTCACGGGCAACATCGACAAGATGGTGAGCGTGATGGAGAAATTCGACTCCCTCGACGAATACACGCAGACCTCCTCCGGCACCGACTACAACGTCCAGATGTTCTCCGAGGGCCGCGGCCTGTTCATGTTCTCCGAGAACCGCAACCTGTACGAGAGCATGCGCGACACCGACGTCTCCTTCGGCGTTCTCCCGGCTCCGAAGTTCGATGAGATGCAGAAGGACTACGCCTCCGCGGGCTACGACATCTACTGGGGCGTCCTCCTCTCCTCCTCCGCGCACGAAGAGCTCATTTCCTACTGCCTCGAATCCATCAGCTGCGAGAACTATAACAACGTCATCCCGGCCGTCTGGGAAGCCGTTCTCGGCAGCAAGCTGGCGGACGCGCCGGAAGACACGGAGATGTTCCGCATCATCCGCGACGTGCAGTACGTCGACCTCGGCTACGCGCTCAGCCAGTCCATCGCGGGCCTCAGCAGCATCGTCTTCCTCAAGACCAACACAACAGCCGGCCAGACCGCTTCCTTCATCCAGAAGATCCAGAAGTCCCTCAGCAAGGGCACGGACCGTCTGAACAAGTCCTACGCGGAGCTCGGCGGCTGATCGACGCAGAACGAACATAAAAAGACCGCCCGGTATCGGAATGATGCCGGACGGTTTTTCCATGCCGTCTGTTACGGTGTCTGGGGCACGGCGGACCGCTTTGCCTCGACGTCGGCGCGGAACTGTTCCCAGGCGTCCTCGTGCTCGACGTAGTAGAGCGGGCATTTCTTCCCCGTGATGTCGTAGTGCCGGATCACGCGGCGCGCCGTCAGCCCGAATTCGTCGCACAGCCACGCCGTGAGCTTCACGAGCGATTCGTAAGCCGCGTCCGTGAACGCGCCGTCCTCGTCCGGATGGCAGACCTCCACCGAGATGGTGTCCCGGTTGCGCCAGTTCGAGGCCGAGGATTTCTCGTCGAGCGGGACGCAGAGGATCACCTCGCCCTCCAGCCCGACGATGAAGTGCGCGCTGACCTCCGATTCCGGATTCGCAAAGTAATTCCGGTTGTTTTTCGCCGACGTCCCCGGATTGCCGACGTAGTGGATCACGATGTCGTTCACCGCTTCGAGCTTATCCCCGCGCCGCGACGCGCCGTCCACCGGGATGAGCTGCACGTCGACCCAGTCGGGGACCTCGACCGCCATGACCGGGGGCCGGCGGAGAAAGCCGAAGGGATCCGGCGAGAGGATCAGATAGGAACCGAGCGTGACGATCGCGAGGAAGAGGAGGACCCCCGCGACCCGCACGAAGAGTTTTCCGCGCATCCGGACGCCCTCACCCCTGCGGATGTTCCGCGTCGGGCAGCTCGGTCAGGCGGATGTTCGTCGAGCCGTAGGGCAGAAAGCGCACGGTCTTCACGGGGCTGACCGGCATCGCGGAGAGCGGCTTCTCCCGCGCCACCATGCCCGAGAGCGGTTCATAGCCCCAGTTGATCTGCGAGACGGGGACTTCGAGCCAGCACGGCGCGTTCTCCGGCGCGAACGGAACGTCCCCGACGTCCTCCGCCTCGTGCACGGCGATCTCCTTCGTGTCGGCGAAATCAAAGGCGTACTGCCATTCGGTCGTCGGACGGACCTCCCAGTCGCACCACGGGAATTTCCGCTCCACGCCGCCGCGCTCATATTCGAGCTTTTCCCATGCCTCGCCGATCTCCAGCGCATACACCAGCGGACCGCGCTCGAGGGAGAAGAGCCCCGTCGGCCGCGCGACCTTCTTCACGGTGAAGCCCAGTTCCATGGTCACGACGGAATGCCCCGACCAGGTGCGTTCCAGCGAGACGAGCGTGCCGGGTTCGGCGTCCGCGCCGTCGATTTTGGCCGATGCCGCCGTGCCGGGGACGCGCAGGGTCAAGGTGAAGTCCACCGGCTTCTCCGCGGTCACGAGGAAGTTGATCCGCCCGTCGAAGGGGTAGATGGTATCGCATTCGATCTTCACGTTCACGCCGCCGATGTCCGTTTCGAGGACTGCGGGGATCGGCGTGCATACCGTGACACCGCCCTCGGCGCGCATCATGGCGGACAGGGCGAATTTCGGCCATGCCTGGTTGAAGTTCGCGGTGCAGCAGCCGTAGTTCGGTTCGAGGCCGTAGAGGTTCGATTCCCCGGAATTGGTGCGGAAGATCACGTGATCGGCGGGCAGGCGCACGCACGCGATCTGGTTGGTCATCTGGTCGTACTGGTGGCCCCACATGTCCGGGGTGACGGTCGCCGGGAACGCGTTGAACGCCAGCTTCTCGAGGCGGTCCGCCCAGATCGGGTTGCCCGTGAGCGCGAAGAGGACCTCGTAGGAATACATGGCCTCCGCGACGCCGCAGAGCTCGGTCCCCTGGATGGGAGAGGTCCCGGAGAGGCATTCGTCGCCGGTGAAGTGTCCGACCGCCGTGCCGTGATAGGTAAAGAGCTCGTTCAGCATGAATTCGGAGAAGGAGTCGTCCGCCTCGACGTTGTCGAGGAGGGACGAGAGCGCGCCTTCCTTGATCGCCATGCCCTGATTGACGACGTGGGACTCCCACTGCCACTTGCGCTCGGGGATCTTGTAGTGCCAGTCGGCGTAGATCTCCTCGTATTTCATGCCCTCTGCGCGCAGCGTCCGGCCGAGCTCGAGGAGCCAGTCCTCATGGCAGAGGTCGTACAGCCGGAAGATCGGGATGAGACACTCGAACCAACGGGCGTGCGCCCAGGAGAAGATCGGATGCGCCGCGATGTGCTCCCGGAGGTTTGCGAGCGAACGCTTCACGACGTCCGGGATCCGCTCGTCGCCGGAGCAGTCGTAATACAGCATGAGGACCTTGTCGATGAGGAAGAGGGCCCACATATCGTAGCCCGCGCGTTCCTCGTCGGTGCAGGGACAGAGCCATCCGTCGGGCTTCTGACCGGCGACGATGGCGTCGACGTACCGCTTCGCTCTCTCGATCTTGTCCCGGTCGTCGAGCAGGTACGCGAGCGGAATGAAGCCGTCGAGCCAGTACGGCACGCGCTCCCAGCCCTCCCGATCGCCGCCGACCCAGCGCGAGTCGCGGATATCCGGCCAGATCTTGTCGAGGTTCCCGGACAGGGAGTCGGCCTGGATCTCGAGCTCCCGCCGCAGCCAGCCCGCGGGCTTCAGCTCGGACGGCTTGAAGAATTGCAGTTTCGGCATGTTGACCTCCCAAATTGAAGTAAGAAGTGATGGGGATGACGGAAAAAGTGCGGAAGGAATCCGGAAACGGATCCCGGTTGTCAATCGGTCATGGCGGGGCGGAAATCGGGTTCGGCCGCGAGGGCTCGATCGATCCGGTCGAGGATGTGGGCGGCGTCCTCCGCGGTTTTCGCGCTCCGCAGATCGTTCACTTCGCCCCAGTAGAGCGCGGTGATGTACCGCCAGAGAAGCGGCGCGGCGGCAACCTCGTCGTCCGTCCAGGCCCGTTCCCTCGCGAAGAGGTGCAGGACCTTTTTCGCGTGTTCCTCCGCGGACAGATACGTCGGTCCGTTGAAGCCGCACTCGCCGATGGTGAGCGCCATGTTGAGGGCGGTGTCCTCCCCGGCGATGTTGCAGTCGATCAGCCCGGCGAAGTGTCCGTCGTCCGTCAGGAGCACGTTCGTGTCGTTCCAGTCCGCCTGAAAGACGGACGTCGGCAGGCAGGGATAGCGCGCGGCGAGGGCATCGCGGTTTTCATTCCAGCGTTCCCGGATCGTCCGCCACCGGGGCAGGAGCGCGGGGAAACGCTCTGTGAGATCCCGCTCGAACTTGAGGACGCATTCCTCCGCCTCGTCGGTCTCTTCCCCGTCGAAGGGCGTGAGCCGCGCATACCCGGACAAGCCCCATCCGCCGGAGAGTCCTGCCGCCGCGAGCCCGGCGTTGAAGCAGATCAGCTCGGTCTGCCAGGCGGGGCATCCGTCCTCGCTTTTCGGGCGGGCGGCATCCTTGGCGCCATAGTCGTCCGTTTCGAGCTCGGCCTCCGTCTGCGCGAGGGGATACGGCGCGAATTCCTCTGCCCACACGACGAAGACGCGGCCGTCGATCTCGCAGCACGCCGCCGTTTCCCCGCTGAGGGAGGGAATGAGCGCGGGCATATAGACGCCCATGGAGCGGGCGGCCCGGATGAGCGTCATCCAGCCCTCGATCCGGCGCGGGGTGGTAAACGCGTTCGCCGCGAGCTTCAGCACCCGGCGTTTCCCGTCCGCCTCGACCGTCGCCGCCATGCGGAGGTCGTCCTCCCGCTCGCTCGTCGAGAGGAGCGTCACGTCGAACGGTTCCGGGAAGAAGAGCGCTGCCGCCCGGCGGAGGATGTCGGAGGGATCGCTCATCATATCATCGTCACGGCGCGGAGGACGATACGCGCGGAAAGCTCGGCGGACTTCCTCGCAAAGGCCGGATAGTCCTCGACCGCGCCGCCGTCCGCGCTGTCCGAAATCGTCCGGACCACCGCGAAGGGCACCTGATTTGCCGTGCAGACCTGTCCGACGGCACCGCCCTCCATCTCACA
>JAFYBI010000034.1 GCA_017540285.1 Clostridia bacterium
CGACCTGATCTTTGACGTCTACCGGGATTTCGGCATCACAGACTACCGCTGCGTGCTGTCGCTCAGAGACCCGGCGGACAAGGTCAAGTATCATCCGGACGACGCGATGTGGGAATCCGCGGAATCCGCCCTGCGTGAGGTTCTCGTGGAGCTCGGCATCGAATTCACCGAGGAGATCGGCGAAGCGGCGTTCTACGGCCCGAAGCTCGACGTCAACGTGAAGCCGTCCGTCGGCAACGAGATCACGCTCTCCACCTGCCAGCTCGACTTCTGCCTCCCGGCGAAGTTCCAGCTCACCTACGTCGACCGCGACGGCACGGAGAAGACCCCGGTCGTGCTCCACCGCGCGATCCTCGGCTCGATCGACCGCTTCATGGCGTATATCATCGAGGAGACGATGGGCAACTTCCCGCTGTGGCTCTCCCCGGTCCAGGCTGAGGTGATCCCGGTCGGCAACGACTTCAACGATTACGCCGAGGAAGTCTCGGAGAAGCTCAAGGCCGCCGGCATCCGCGTGCATCTTGACAACCGCAACGAGACGATGCGGTACAAGATCCGCGAGGCGCAGCTCCAGAAGACGCCGTATATGCTCGTCGTCGGCGACCGCGACCGTCAGAACGGCACGGTGTCGGTCCGCACGAGAAGCGGCGAGGACAAAGGCGCGGTTCCCACGGAACAGTTCATCGCCGACGCCCTCGAAGAGATCGCGAGCAAAAAGAGATAAGGCGGCAACGCAAAAAAGCGCGTATATCGGATCGGTATGCGCGCTTTTCTCATGCTTCCGGGGGGATCTCTATCAGTCTTCGTTGTACGTTTTGTCGGCGCCGCGCTTCATCTGCTCCACACAGCGCTTGCAGACGCGCTTGTCCTTCCAGATCACCGCGTCGCCCGTGCTGCCGCAGAAAATGCAGACGGGCTCGTATTTTTTCAGGACGATCCGGTCCCGCTCCACGAAGATCTCCACGGGATCCTTCGGTTCGAGGCCCAGTCTCTTTCTCGTCTCCACCGGCAGGACCACGCGGCCCAGCTCGTCGACCTTTCTGATGACGCCCAGCGATTTCATCTTGTCTTTGTCTCCTTCATGCTCCATGTGCCCGGACGCGGCGGAAATCCGCTGACCTCGTTCGACCGCGTTCGTGATTTTGTGCCCTATTTTACTCCATCCGGGTCCCCCTTGTCAAGACCTTTCTGGAAAACTCTGACAGTTTTTCCCGAATTTCGGCGAATCGCACAGCCGCGGAAATGAGCGCGGGGACGTATATGCCTCCCCGCCGGCGTCTAAAATGAAGAAAAAGGAAACCGGAGAACATGACCATGACACGCGGCGCAGAAAGAAAAATCTTCCCTGTCAAAGACCCGCAGAGCCCCGATTTCGAGGAGGTCTGGCTTGTGCTGCGCCGGGGAGCAGGGAAGAGAAGGGGAGCGCCGCCGGCTGCCGCGACCCTCGCCGAGGAGGCCGACCGCATCATCCGCGAATGCGAGGGCGGCTTCACCCCGCCGAAACCCGCCGCGCCGATCCACCTACTCCCCCCGCCGCTCGCCTTTGCGCTCGGAGCCGCCGCCTCCTCCGCTCTCATCGGGACCGTCGCGCTGATCGTCGGTCTCGCCTGACGGATTGCACAAAGAACCCGATGAGATATTCCCGAAGAAATGTTACTTTTCGGGTCACCCGATCCCTTGACGGATGGGGCGTTTTGGTGTATAATAATAAAAGATATTTTGTATCGCTTCCGGTCATCGGAGCGCGCCGCCGCCGCATGGCGAACGCTCCCCGACCGTCGGGACAACCGCCCGAACCCATGCCCGCCCTCGATGGCGGGATCCACAAAACACCGGATTCGCGGGACGCCGCGGCATCTTCGTCCGCCGCCTTCGGATGACATGCCGACCGCCCTCCGTCCCCCTTCCTGCGTCCGCCGCCTGCCGGCAGAACCGGGGGAGTTTTTCTGCTGTCCGCATGCGGCACGACTGCGAGCAGATTATCGAAGAAGAAGAGAAGAAAGAAGAAAACAGACTGAAAACGGAAACACGCGCCGGACATCTCCGGAGAAGACAGGGAGAGGACCGGCATCTCATTGAAAGGAACACTATGGCAAGAACAAAGAAACAGACCAGCAAGCTGCGCGTCATGATGCTGGGCGGCCTGAACGAGATCGGAAAGAATCTCGCCGTCCTGGAATACGAAGACGACATGATCATCATCGACTGCGGCCTTGCTTTCCCCGACGAAGACATGCTCGGCGTGGACCTCGTCATTCCCGATTATACCTATCTCGAAAAGAACGCCTCGAAGATCCGCGGCATCCTCGTCACGCACGGGCACGAGGATCACATCGGCGGCATCCCGTACCTCCTCAAGCTCATCGACGTCCCCGTGTACGCCACCCGGCTCACCCTCGGCATCCTCGAATCGAAGCTCGCGGAGCACAAGCTCCTCGGCTCCCGCACCCTCGTCACCGTTCGGGCCGGCGATACGGTGGAGCTCGGCTGCTTCAAGGTCGAATTCATCCGCGCGAACCATTCGATCGCCGATTCCTGCATGATCGCGGTCCGCACGCCCGTCGGCGTCGTTCTGCACACCGGCGACTTCAAGCTCGACGTCTCCCCGATCGGAGGCGAAATGATGGACCTCACCCGTATCGGCGAATACGGCAGGGACGGCGTGCTGCTCCTCATGTGCGAGAGCACGAACGTCGAGCATCCCGGCTTCACTCCGTCGGAGCGGCGCGTCGGCGCAACGCTCGATCAGATCTTCATGACCAACACGGACCGCAGGATCATCATCGCCACCTTTTCCTCGAACGTCCACCGCGTCCAGCAGATCATCAATTCGAGCGTGAAGTTCGGCCGCAAGGTCGCCGTCACCGGACGCAGCATGCTCAACGTCGTCGGCGCGGCGGTCCGTCTCGGCTACATGGACGTGCCGGACAACGTGCTCATCGATATCGCGGACCTCAACCGCTATCCGCAGGAAATGATCACGATCGTCACGACCGGATCGCAGGGAGAGCCCATGTCCGCGCTCTACCGCATGGCCTTCTCGGATCACTCCCAGGTCGAACTCACGCCGAACGACCTCGTCGTCCTCTCCTCCCACGCCATCCCGGGCAACGAAAAGCTCGTCTCCCGCATCATCAACGAGCTCTACCGCAAGGGCGTCAGCGTCTATCACGCCGAAGCCGTCGTCCACGTGTCCGGCCACGCCTGCCAGGAGGACCTGAAGCTCATCCACGCGCTCACGAAGCCGAAGTTCTTCATGCCCATCCACGGCGAGTACCACCACCTGATGCAGCACAAGGAGCTCGCGGAATACATGGGCGAGGACCCGCGGGATATCTTCATCATGGAGACCGGGCAGGTCCTCGAGCTTGACGCGAATTCCGCGAAGAAGAACGGCACCGTTCCGTCCGGGCGCATGCTCGTGGACGGCTACGGCGTCGGCGACGTCGGGAGCATCGTGCTCCGCGACCGCAAGCATCTCGCCGAGGACGGCCTGATCGTCGTCGTGGCGACCGTCGACCTCGACGAAGCGACCATCGTCTCCGGACCCGACCTCATTTCCCGCGGCTTTGTCTACGTCCGCGAGAGCGAGGAGCTCATGGACGACGTGCGCGAGCTGGTCCGGGGCGTCCTCTGCGACACGCTCGATTCCGGCATCACCGAATGGACGCAGATGAAGACGAACGTCAAGGACGCGCTCTCGAAATATCTCTATCAGAAAACCAAGCGCAAACCGATGATCCTTCCGGTCATCATGAACGTATAAGAGGCAGATTATGGTAAGACATGTGATTCTCTGGACCCTGAAACCCGAATTCACCGAAGAAGAAAAGGCCGCGGCCCGCGCGGAAGCGAAACGCCGGCTCGAATCCCTGAACGGCAGGCTCGAAGGCCTCGTCTCCCTCCGCGTCATCACGGATCGTCTCCCGACGTCGACCGCCGACATGATGCTCGACTCCGTCTTCACGGACCGGGACGCGCTCGCCTCCTACGCGGGGAATCCCCTCCATCTCGAAGCCGCCGGATACGTCCGCAGCGTCGTCGCCTCCCGCGCCTGCCTCGATTTCGAAGCATGAGCGAGCGGAAGAAGGCCGAGCTTCTCGCACCCGCCGGAAGCTGGGACAAACTGAAGGCTGCCGTTCTCTACGGAGCCGACGCGGTCTATCTGGCGGGGAAACACTTCGGCATGCGCGCCGCCTCGGCGAACTTCGACCGCGACGAGCTGATCGCGGCGGTCCGGTACTGCCACGGACGGGGCGTCAAGGTCTACGTGACCGTCAATGTGCTGCCGCACACGCCGGAATACCCGGAGCTCATGGAGTATCTGCATTTTCTCCGGGCTGCCCGCGTCGACGCCGTGATCGTCTCGGACATCGGCGTCGTCATGGCCATCCGGAAGGAGATCCCGGGGCTTGAGATCCACATCTCGACCCAGGCCTCCGCCGTTTCCGCCGCCGCGTGCCGCGCATGGCATGAACTCGGCGCGAAGCGGATCGTTCTGGCACGGGAGCTGACCCTTTCCGAGATCCGCGAGATCCGCGAGAACATCCCCGATACCCTCGAGCTCGAGACCTTCGTCCACGGCGCGATGTGCATCGCGTACAGCGGGCGCTGCCTCCTCTCGAATTATTTCACCGGCCGCGACGGCAACCACGGGCAGTGCGCCCAGTCCTGCCGCTGGCACTACCGCGAAGCCGGGATGCCGCGCACGATCGACCTCCATGAGGAACTCCGCGAGGAGATCACCACGGCGGTCCGGCTCGAGGAGGACGAGAACGGCGAGACCTTCTTCATGAGCTCGAAGGATATGAACATGATCGGGCACATCCCGGAGCTCGAAGAAGCCGGGATCTCGAGCTACAAGATCGAAGGCCGCGTCAAGAGCGCGTACTATACCGCCGTCGTCACCAATACTTACCGCCTCGCCCTCGACGCCTACCGCCGGGATCCCGCCGCCTACCGCTTCGATCCCCTCTGGGCGCGCGAGCTCGAGAGCGTCAGCCACCGCGAATACGGCACGGGCTTCTTCTTCGTGAAGCCTTCCGAGGATGCGAACACCGTCCGCGAACACGGCTACAAGAAGGACAAAGCCTATCTCGCGACCGCGGTGACCGACGGCGTGCCCGCGGAGGACGGCACCTTTGACGCCGTCTTCACCCAGCGCAACAAGCTGTTCGCCGGTCAGCCGGTCGAACTCCTTTCCCCGGGCAGAACCGGGATCGCCTTCCGCGCCGATCCGCTCTTCGACCGCCGGGGGAATCCCATCGAATCCACCCCGCATCCGTCGATGTTCTTCCGCCTCCGGGTCCCGCACCCGGTGAAGGCGGGCGACATCCTCCGGGCCGGGGAATAGGGAGGCTCCATGCTCATCGATCTCATCAAATCCTTCGTGATCGGCCTCGTGGAGGGCATCACCGAATGGCTGCCGATCTCCTCGTCCACCCACATCGAGCTTGCGTCCGACCTCATGAAGACGGATTATGCGCCCTCCTTCTTCGCGTTTTTCGAGGTCGTCATCCAGCTCGGCGCGATCCTCGCGGTCATCATCCTCTACTGGGGACGGCTCTGGCCGTGGGCGTCGCGGGAAAAGCACGTCCGGCAGCGCACCTGGAGCCTCTGGCTGAAGATCCTCATCGCCGCGCTCCCCGCCGCCGTTATCGGCTTCCTCATCGACGACTGGCGCGAGGAGCATCTCGGAAGCATTTACATCCGCGCGGCGGCGCTCATCGTCTACGGCATTCTCTTCATCGTGATCGAGCGGCTCCGCGCGAAACGCCGTCCGCTGAAAGAGATCCGCGAGGCGGAGGACATCCCGAACGCGACGGCGCTCAAGATCGGGCTCTTCCAGCTCCTGTCCCTCGTCCCCGGGACCTCCCGATCCGGCTCGACGATCCTCGGCGGCATGCTCGTCGGCGTCTCCCGCAAAGCCGCGGCGGAGTTTTCGTTCTTCGTCGCGATCCCGGTGATGTTCGGGGCGAGCGCGCTCAAGGCCCTGAAATTCGCCCTGAAGGGGGAGCTCCTCTTCACGGGCAGCGAGATCGCGATCCTTGCCGTTGCCCTCGTGACGGCCTTTGCCGTATCGATGCTCGTCGTCCGCGCGCTGATCGGCTTCCTCCGCACGCACAGCTTCGAGGTCTTCGGATGGTACCGCATCGTCCTCGGCATCGCCGTGATCCTCTATGTCACGCTCCTGAAATAACGATCCGAAAAGCTCCCGCGGGGGCTTTTCTCATTTCCGCCCGGCGGTTGGGAAAGGAGGCGGGAAATTCTCCGTTCGATCCCTTTGATTTCACATCCCGGCGCGGTATCATAAAAGCGGCATCGGACATGCCGGAAAGGATGATTCAAGATGAACATCGGAAAGAACATATTCACACTCCGACGGGAGAAGCGGTGGACGCAGGCGGAGCTTGCCGAAAAGCTCGGCGTCAGCGATCAGACCGTCTCGAAATGGGAAAACGAACAGACCGCCCCGGACGTTTCGCAGTTTCCGGTCCTCGCGCGGCTCTTCGGCGTCTCGATCGACCGCCTTTTCGGGTATCAGTCGCACAGCTACGACGAAGAGGTGGAGGCGATCCTGAAAGCGGCCGACGCATGCGGGTCCACCAGGCGGGAGATCGAGCTCCTCACGGACGGCCTCGCACGTTACCCCAACAGTGCAAAGCTCAGAACGTCTCTCGCGTTTTCGCTCCTCATGCTGTATCGGATCTCGGAGGACGGAGAAGAGCGGAGATCCGCGATCGAACGCGCCGTCAGCCTCTGCGGCGAGGCTCTGCAAACCGGCGGCGATCCCCGGGAGCTCGACGAAGCCATGCACATGCTCTGCCGGATCCGGACCGAAATCGGGGATTACGAACGTGCGAAGGAAGCGGCGGAGCGGATCGGACCTGAGCGGCATCTTCTCCGGGTACTGGACCTCTCGAATGTGCTGTACGCAGGCGGGGACCGGGACGCATTCGCCGTATTTGCCGCGGACAACCTCTATGAAAGCTGGTACGCCGCGCAGTTTCTCCTCGATGAGATGACGAACGACGCCTTCAAAGCCGGCGAACTGGACCGCGCAAAGGCGTACGGCGAGGCGAGGATGAAGCTTTTGTCCGTTTTCGACGCGGGATGCGCGGACTATGCCGCCACGGACAAGCTCTTCGCAGCGGAGCGGCTCGCGCGGATCGCAAAGGCGGCGGGAGACCGGGGGGCGTGCCTTGACGCGCTGAAACGATTCGATGCCGTCGCACGTCAGATCCCCGCGGTCGCCGCATCGCCCGATTTTCACGCCGCGGCCCGGAATCCGCTCTTCTTCGGCGCGGCGACGGACGGCGGGATCGAGGAGGAGTATATGAGCGAGGTCGATCCGCAGGTCCTCTTCCGCGCTTTCGATTCCTTCTTCGGCAGCGACCCGGGCTGGCGGGCGTTTCGGGCGAACGATTGAGAATTTCCTCTTGCAATCTTCCGCGTTTTCTGCTATACTGAACCCGACATCACACAGGGAGGGGACGCCATGAGAAATCAAAAACTGTGCCTCGCGCTGATGAGCCCTTACGGCGACACAAGGCTCGGCACCGAAGAGGAGATCC
>JAFYBI010000372.1 GCA_017540285.1 Clostridia bacterium
GCAGGATACGCCCATTTCCCGTCCTACGCCAAAATGACCGATCTGGCCGAGGTCGTCGCCTGCGCGGACATCGTTCCGGAGAAGGCGAAGGCGGCGGCGGAGAAGTGGGGCATCCCGCACTGGTACGCCTCCGTGGAAGAGCTCCTCGCGAACGAGCCGGAGGTCGACTTCGTGGACGTCTGCACCTGGACCGCCGCGCACGCCCCGGTGACCATCACCGCCGCGAAAGCGGGAAAGCACGTCCTCTGCGAGAAGCCGCTCGCCGCGAACCTCGAACAGGGCCTCGCCATGGAGAAGGCGATCCGCGAGGCGGGCGTCACCTTCATGCTCGCCGTCTGCACCCGCTACGGCAATGAACAGCAGAAGTTCATCGAGCTGCGCGACGCCGGCACCTTCGGCGACATTTACCTCGCGAAGACCGCGTACGTCCGTCGGCGCGGCGTTCCGGGAAGCTGGTTCACCAACAAGGCCATCGCGGGCGGCGGTCCCGTGCTCGACATCGGCGTTCACGCCATCGACCGCACGTGGTACCTGATGGGCAAGCCCACCCCGGTCTCCGTCTCTGCCGAGGTGTCCTACCGCATCGGCAAGAACAACGCCGAAGCCTCCTTCACCTGGGGCGAGGGTCTCGCGGAGCGTCCGGACGCCCAGATCTTCGACGTCGAGGATTCCGCTGCGGTGTTCTTCCGCTTCGAGGGCGGCAAGGCGATGATCGCGGAGGCCTCCTGGACGATCAACGGCCGCGAAGAGTTCTATTCCAAGCTCTACGGCACGAAGGCGGGCGCGTCGTTCGATCCGCTGACGATCTACGGCACGGACGAGAACGGCAAGCTGACCGACACAAAGGTCGAGGTCCCCGGCAACGACTTCTACGAGGACGAGATCCGGCACTTCGTCGACTGCCTGAACGAGGGCAAGGAACCGATCTCCCCGATCTCCGACGCGCTTGTCATCCAGAAGATGCTCGACGGCATTTACCGTTCCGCCGAGGCGCATGCGGAAGTGAAGATCTGACGGAAAGAGGGCTGGTGCAAAAGGAACCCGGTGCGGAGGCCTGTGGAATCCGCCTTCCGTTGTGTGTATGCGATTGCAGAAACATACGGTTGGGAAACTGCATGAGACGTGTCATTCCGTGCCGTCGCATGCCCTTATACAGAACAACAGAGGGACTGCCGTATTCTTCCGTTTCAGGAGCCAATGCGGCATCCCTTTTTTCCTCCCCGAAAACCGGATTTTCGGCGTTTGCTCTTGACTTTCCCGCTGAAACGGGGTATAATAACGAACGGAAAAAGTACCTGACAGAAAGACGTTTCTGACTGAAAGGTGACGCACATAGGATCCGGGAGGCCTCGCCGAGGCTTTTCCCGCGCTGTCGTACGCCATCGGGTACGGCAGTTTTTTCGCGTCCGGGACGTTCCCGGAGAAAGAGGGGAAGCATGGAGACGAGAGTCGCCGTTATGAGCATCATCGTGGAAGATAAGGAGGCGGCGGAGCGCATCAACACGCTCCTGCACGAGGCCGGGGACGTGATCATCGGGCGCATGGGCATCCCGTACCGGAAGCGCGGCATCAGCATCATCTCGATCGCGCTCGACGCGCCGCAGGATCAGATCGCCGCCCTCTCCGGAAAGATCGGCAGACTCCCCGGCGTGAGCGTCAAGACCGCCTACTCGGCCGTCATGGGATCGGAGGGCGACGCATGAGCGAAGAAAAACGCGGGATCCTCGCGCGCCGCGTGCTTCTGCCGCTCTTTCCGCTCCTCTGCGGGATCGCCGCGCTCTGCATCGGCCGGATGGGCGTCACGCCCGCGGATCTCGGACGCTCGGTCGTCGGTCATCTCACGGGCGGGGAGCTCCCGTCGGGGCTGATCGAGCTGACCCTCTGGCGGGTGCGGCTGCCGCGCATCCTCCTCGCGATGCTGACCGGCGCGGGCCTCTCGGCATCCGGATGCGCGTTCCAGAGCCTGTTCTCGAATCCCCTCGCCACCCCGGACACGCTCGGCGTCGCGTCGGGTGCGTCGTTCGGCGCCGCTCTCGGGATCCTCATCGGACTGCCCCTCATCGGCGTGGAGGGCATGGCGATGCTCTTCGGCGTCGCGGCGGTGCTTCTCACGTCTCTCGCGGGCAGCGGGCGGGGCGGACTCTCCGGCGTGGTGCTCGCGGGCATCATGATGGGCTCGCTCTTCAACGCGCTCGTCTCCCTCGTAAAATTCACGGCGGACACGGAGACCCAGCTCCCCGCGATCACCTACTGGCTCATGGGCAGCCTCGGCGCGGCGAACTGGCCCGAACTCGCCGTCGGCGCGCCTCCCATCCTCGCGGGCGTCGCCGTTCTCCTGCTTCTGCGCTGGCGGCTGAATCTTCTGCCCCTGACGGACGAGGAGGCCAAGGCGGCGGGCGTCAACATCCGGCTGCTCCGGATCGCGACGGTCATCGCGGCGACGCTCTGCACCGCCTCCTGCGTCTCGATGTGCGGGCAGGTCGGCTGGGTCGGGCTCCTCATCCCGCACATCTGCCGGATGCGCTTCGGCTCGAACCATCTGCGGCTGCTTCCGGCGTCGGTGTTCCTCGGCGCGGGCTTTCTCGTCATCGTCGACACCGCCGCGCGGACCGTCACGGCCTCCGAGATCCCGATCTCGATCCTGACGGCGATGGCCGGCGCGCCGTTCTTCATCTTTTTGATGCGCAGATCGGAGGGATGGCAGCTGTGAAACTCACCGCGGAGCACGCCTCCTTCTCCTATCCGAACGGCGATCCCGTCATCCGCGATCTCACCTTCACGGCGCAGAGCGGCGAGGTGACGGCGATCCTCGGCCCGAACGGCGCGGGCAAGACGACGCTCGTGAAGTGCCTCATGGGCTTTCTGCGCTGGACGTCCGGCCGCTCCCTGCTCGACGGGCGGGATGTGCGCGCGATCCCCGAAAAGGAATTCCTCGCGCACGTCTCCTACGTTCCGCAGGCGAAGACGAGCCGCCTCTCGCTCACGGCGGAGGACATGATCCTGCTCGGCGTCACCGGGCGGATCGGGATCTTCTCGACGCCGGGGAAAGAAGAGCGTCAATTCGTGCGCTCGCTCGCGGACTCCCTCGGGATCGCGGGCCTGCTCCAGAAGAAATGCACCGAAATGAGCGGCGGGGAAGGCCAGATGGTCCTGATCGCCCGGGCGCTCGCGTCGAAGCCGGACATTCTCGTGCTCGACGAACCGGAATCGAACCTCGACTTCC
>JAFYBI010000373.1 GCA_017540285.1 Clostridia bacterium
ACGCCTGTGATCGCGCGATCACAGGCGTTTTGCCGTATATTCGTTCATTTCTCGATCCGGATGACCGGGGCGATGGGGTTGTGTCCCCGGAGGATCTCCGGGACCTTCACGCAGAGCCCCGCGTCCATGCGCTCGAAGGCGAGCTCCCCGCCGAGCGAGAGGAGGGTCAGGCGGTTCGCTTCGTGCGGCCACGGGATCGTGAGCGTTTCGCCGAGGCGTTCTCCCTCCGGCAGGCGCACGAGGGCGTAGTGGACGCCGCCCTTCTTCGTGAAGGCGGTGATCCCGTCCTCGTTCGGATCCGCGAGGCGCGTGCCGTAGATCGCCTCGCCGTTTTCGCGGAGCCAGTCGCCCATGCCGTCGACCGATTTCACGGCGTCCGCGGGCAGGGTCCCGTCGGGCTGCGGCGCGATGTTCAGAGCGAGGTTGCCGCCGCGGCAGACGACGTCGATCAAGAGGTGCACGAGCTGGCGGGAGGTCTTGTAGCGCTCCTTGAAGCGGTAGGAGAAGGCGTACCCGACGGTGACGCAGCTCTCCCACGGCACCCGGATCGGGCCCGCGGGGACGCTCTGCTCGGGCGTGATGTAGTTCTCGTTCTCACCGCCGACGGTGCGGTCCGCCGTGAGGAGGGTCGGGTTGATCTCGCGGGCCTTCTTCACGAATTCGGAGAGGCGGATGTCCTGTCCGTTGCTCGGACGCACCTGTCCGCCGTCGAGCCAGAGGATGTCGATCGGGCCGTAGTCCCGCACGAGCTCCATCATCTGGTTGTGTGTGAATTCAACGAACGATTCCCAGAGCGCGGGATGCTCCGCGGGCTTGTAGGTGGGATTCCGGTCTGCGGCGATCGGCTTGTCCATCCCCGGGGTCCAGTACCACGGGCAGTGCCAGTCGGGCTTCGAGAAATACGCGGCGATGGCGATCCCGCGCGCGCGGAAGGCGTCGAACACGGCCTTCGTGACGTCGGCGTATTTGTGCGTGTGGAACGGGCAGTCGGGCGAGGTGGTCTTGTAATCGGTGTATTTCGAATCGAAAAGGCAGAAGCCGTCGTGGTGCTTCGTCGTGAAAATGAAATAGCGGAAGCCGTTGCGCGCGGCGACGTCCGCCCAGACCTCGGGACGGAGGCGGGCGGGATTGAAGCACTTGTTGAGATTCCGGTACTGCTCCTTGATGATCTCCGGATCGCTCTCCCAGTCGATCTCGTTGCGGCTCCATTCGGCGTCCCCGTCGACGAGGGGCCACGATTCGCAGAGCCCGAGCGTCGAATAGATGCCGAAATGCATCATCAGCGCGAGCTTCTGGTCCTGGAACCACTCCAGTCTCTCCCGGATCCGGGGATCGGCGGGCACCACGTATTCGTCCTCGCGGCTGCATCCGTGCATGCCTTTGATGATTGCGTCTGCCATGTGTTCCTCCTTGGGATTATGGTTGTTCTGTCTCGGAAAAGCGCTCCGTCAGAAGCGTCACGCGGTTGTCCGCGACCGACGCGAGCCCGCCGGACGTCGTACACCGAAAGACCTCGCGTCCTTCGGCGAACGCCCGCACGGGTCCGGGAGCGACGGCGATGAGCGCGGGAACATGCCCCCGGCGGATGCCGACGCTGCCGCCCGCCGTCTTTCCGTCGCTGCTGTCACTTGCGATCAGACGGACCGATTCGCACCGGACCGAGACGGCTTCGCGGTCCGGGGAGGAGAGGATGAGGGTGACGGGAAAGGCTGCCATCTCACGCCTCCAGAGCGGCCCGCCGGACGTCGTCGATGGTCCCCGCCATCAAAAACGCCTGCTCCGGGTAGCCGCCGCATTCGCCGCCGAGGATCGCTTCGAAGCCCTCGATCGTGTCGGCGATCTTCACATACTTCCCTTCGATGCCGTTGAAGGCCTCCGCGACGTGGAACGGCTGGCTCATGAACCGCTGCACGCGCCGCGCGACCCGCACGGTCTCCTTGTCCTCGGCCGAGAGCTCGTCCATGCCGAGGATCGCGATGATGTCCTGCAGCTCGTTGTACCGCTGGAGGACCCGCGTCACCTCCCGGGCGCACCGGTAATGCCGGTCGCCGACGATATCGGCCGCGAGCATGCGGGAAGCGGATTCGAGCGGAGAGACCGCCGGATAGATGCCGAGCTCCACGATGCTGCGCGAGAGGACCGTCGTCGCGTCGAGGTGGGAGAACGTCGTCGCCGGGGCCGGGTCCGTCAAGTCGTCCGCGGGGACGTAGACCGCCTGCACCGACGTGATCGAGCCGTTTTTTGTCGAGACGATGCGCTCCTGCAGCTTGCCCATCTCGGAGGCGAGCGTCGGCTGATAGCCCACCGCGGAGGGCAGGCGTCCGAGCAGCGCGGAGACCTCGGAGCCGGCCTGCGAAAAGCGGAAAATGTTGTCGATGAAGAGGAGCACATCCTTGTGCGCGTGCTCGCGGAAATACTCCGCCATGGTGAGCCCGGCAAGCGGGACACGCAGCCTCGCCCCCGCCGTCTCGTTCATCTGGCCGAAGACGAGCGCGGTCTTCGAGAGCACCCCGGACTGCTTCATCTCGTTCCAGAGGTCGTTGCCCTCGCGCGAGCGCTCTCCGACGCCCGCGAAGACGGAATAGCCGTCGTGCTCGAAGGCGATGTTGCGGATGAGCTCCATGATGAGCACGGTCTTGCCGACGCCCGCGCCGCCGAAGAGCCCGATCTTGCCGCCCCGGGCATACGGCGTCATGAGGTCGATGACCTTGATCCCCGTCTCGAGGATCTCATTTGCCGTCACGATGTCGGTAAAGCGGGGCGCGCGGTGGTGGATCGGCCAGCGCTCTTCGGTCTCGATCTTCCCCGCCCGGTCGATGGGATCGCCCATCACGTTGGTCATGCGCCCGAGGGTGCCGTCCCCGACCGGAACGGAGATCGGCGCGCCCGTGTCGACGGCCTTCATGCCCCGGGAGAGGCCGTCCGTCGGCTGCATGGCGATGCACCGGATCTCGTGCTGGTTCAGATGCTGCAGGACTTCGAGGGTGAATACGGTCCCGTCCGGCCGCGGGATCTCCACGGCATGGAAAATGTCGGGCAGGTCGAGATCGTCGAACAGAACGTCCACCACCGGCCCGTTGATGCGGGTGATGATGCCTTCTTTTTCGTTCAGCATGGGGTCGTCCTCCTTTCCGGATTCATTCGGGTCTGCCGCGCAGGTTGCCGCCGGACGTTTCGATCACGCTCGACGTCACCTCGCTCTGCCGCATGCGGCTGATGTCGGCGGAGAGCTCCGCGGACGACGTCTCGGCATTGTCGTATGCCGCCCGCATGGTCACGAGCGTCGCGGCCTGGCTCCCGGCGCCCGCTTCGAGCACGCGGGCATAGAAATCCGCTCCGACGCACGCCGCGGCCGCCTGACGGAGCACGGTGTCCCGGTCCGGCAGAAAGAGCGCGCCGTCGCCGCGGACAGCTGCCCCGGAAGGCTCCATCGGCAGCAGCCGGAACCGGTCCGGCACCTGCGTGAGCATGTTGACGAACCGCTGCCAGAGGATCGTCACGGAGGAGATCTCCCCGGCCCGGAGCATTTCGACGGCCTCTTCGAGGATCCGGCCGGCGTCCTCGTACCGGATCGCACCGGCGAGGGTGAACTCCCGCACGGGCTCGATCCCGCGCTCGCGGAAATGAGCGGCGGCATGGCGTCCCGCGACGAAGAGCCGGAAGTCCCCGGCATCGGCGAGGATCGCGTCCGCGTAATCGTATAAGCCGATGTTGTAGCCGCCGGAGAGACCCCGGTCCGCGCCGAGCACGATGAAGCACGGCGGAGCGGCGGGATCGGCGGCGGGATATGCCTCTCCGAGCGCGTCGCCGAAGCGGTCCCGCATCCCGTCGCAGGCGTCGGCATACGCCGTGAAGCGGGCGAGGGCGGCGTTGAACCGGGCATATCCGGCTGCCGCGGCGGTTTTCATCGCGCCCGCCATCTGCCCGGTCATCCGGACGCTGTCGAGGCGCTTGCGCAGTTCGCGGAGCGATGCCATCAGGCGGCCTCCGTTTCACCCGCCGGATCGGCGAGACAGTCTTTCAGCGCATCCCGCAGCGCATCCGTCTCTTCGGGCGTGAGCTTACCTCCTGCGAGGAGGAGGGCGCATTCCTCCGGGTGCTTCGCCTCGAGGCGTTCGGCGAGCGCGCGTCCCCAGTCCTCCATGTCCTCCTCGCCGACGCCCTCCGACAATCCTTCGGAGACGGCGAAGATCAAAAGGACCTGCTTCCAATCGGGGAGCGGATCGAACCGGCGCTGCCTGAGCGCGGCCATCATCCTTCTCCCGGACGCGAGGACCTTTCTGGTCGCCGCGTCCACGTCCGATCCGAACTGCGTGAAGCCCGCGAGCTCTCGGTACTGCGCGAGATCCATGCGGAGACGCGCGGAGACCTGCTTCATGAGCCTCGTCTGCGCCGCGCTCCCGACACGGGACACGGACAGGCCGACGTTGACCGCCGGGCGCTGGCCCTCGGTGAAGAGGTCGGACTCGAGGAAGATCTGGCCGTCGGTGAGCGAGATGACGTTGGTCGGGATATAGGCGGAAATGTCGCCCGCCTGCGTTTCGATGATCGGGAGCGCAGTCACGGAGCCGCCGCCGTTTTCGGGCGAGAGCTGCGCGGCACGCTCGAGAAGCCGGGCATGGAGATAGAACACGTCGCCCGGATACGCCTCTCTCCCGGACGGGCGTCCGAGGAGAAGCGAGAGCTCGCGGTACGCCACGGCGTGCTTCGAGAGGTCGTCGTAAACGATCAGGGCGTCCTGCCCCTTATACATGAAATACTCCGCCATGGCGGCCCCGGCGAACGGCGCGATATACTGGAACGACGCCGAGGACGAGGCGGGCGCGCAGACGATGGTGGTGTAGTCCATTGCGCCGACCTTCGTCAGGCGGTCGCGGATCTCCATGACGGTCGAATCCTTCTGCCCGATCGCCACGTAGATGCAGACGGTGCCGGTGCCCCTCTGGTTGATGATCGCGTCGATGGCGATGGAGGACTTCCCCGTCTGGCGGTCGCCGATGATGAGCTCGCGCTGGCCCTTCCCGATCGGGACGAGGGCGTCGATGGCGCGGATGCCGGTGTGCAGCGGACGGGAGACGGCGGCGCGGTCCGGAATGGAGGGCGCGGGACACTCGATCGGACGGCGTTCCCGTTCGAAGATGCGGCCCCGGCCGTCGAGGGCATGTCCGAGGGGATCGACCACGCGCCCGAGGAGGTCCTCTCCCACGGGAACGCTCGCGATCCGCCCGACCCGGCGCACCTTCGTGCCGCTCTCGACGCGCTCGTACCGGCCGTAGATCACGCAGCCGATGCGGTCCGCCTCGATGTCGAGGACCATGCCGCGCTCGCCGCATTCGAATTCCACGACCTCGCCGTACATGATGTCGGCCAGGCCGTCCATCCAGCAGATGCCGTCGGAAACGCTCAGCACGCGGCCGAGCTGGAATTCGCTGATTCCGGCGTCCATCGACGCGATCCCCTCATAGAGGTCGCGGATCACGGCGTCGGCATCCTCGTCCCCGCGCAGCTCGCGTTTTTCGAGGTCGCGGCGGAGCTGATAAAGGCGGTCCGCCACGGTAAAGTCATAGACGGTGTCGCCCACGCGGAAGCGCAGCCCCCCGATGAGCTCCGGATCCTCCTTGACCCAGTAGGAGGGCTTGCCGCCGATCTCTTCGAGCATTTCCTCCGCGCGCGCGCCGATGCGGTCGACGATCGACTGCGGGAGCGGATGGGCGGAGGTCAGGGTGACGTAGAGCTGGTCGTGGTGTCTCAGATACGCGACGTCGCCCGGGGTGATCTCCATCCGGCGGATGATCTCGTCGGCGAAGGTCTCTTCCTTCGCGCGGATCGCAGACCGGTACGGCTCCGACGCCGTCAGCTCCGCCGCGCGCGCGACGATCTTGTCGATGAGGCGGGCGCGTTCGTCGGCGAGCATTTCACGCCGCAGGCCGCGCACGGTCTCCTCGGTGCTCTTTCGGAGCGCTTCCGCCGTCTGCCGCGCGCTCTCCCGGATCGCCCCGGCTTCCTGAACGGCGGCCTCCGGGACAACGTCGGAAAAAGCCTCCGGGATCACCGGAAGTTCCGCTGTGGTCCGCTGTGCCTCCTCCGCCTCGTCGAGCGCGCGCCCGATCCTCTCCCGGCGTCCCCGGAAGATCGCGAGCACCGCTTTCCGTCCGAAGAGGACGAGGATGGCGGCAAGGATCAGGAAATTGATGATCGAATATACAAAATGCAGCATATCAAACGCCGGTCAGCGCGGAAAGATAGGCGCGGGCCAGCTCCTCCGTGCGCTTGTCGAGTTGTTGTGCGATCTCCCGGGCGTCCTCTCCGAGCTCTGCGCGGCACCGCTCCACCGCATCCGCGGCTTCCCGGGCGGCGCGCGCCGTCATCTCGTCCGCTTCGCGCCGCGCTTCGGCGACGGTTTCGCGGGCAAGGGCGCCGAGGTGCGCTTCCTCATCCCTGTGGAAGGTCTCGAGGGCCTCCTCTGCGCGCCGCTGTGCCTCGGCATCGGCGTCAAGCTTTTCCCGGGCGCGGCGGATCTTCTCCTCCCGCGCATCCATGAACGCGAGCATGGGACGGAAGAGGAGCCGGTCGAGGATCACGATGAGGAGGACGAAGCAGATCACGGTCCATAAAACGACGGGCAGTTGAACCGTCATTTGGCACCTCCTCAGACTTTCGAAGCCAGAATGAACCCGATGAGAAGGCCGTAAATGGTCAGCGCCTCCATCAGGGACAGCGAAATGATGAGCGTCGAGCGGATATCCTTCGCCGCGTCGGGCTGACGGGCGATGCTCTCCATGGCGGCCTTGGCGGCAAGACCCTGGCCGAGAGCCGGGAAGATGGTGCTCACCGCGACGGACAGCGCGGCGGCGAGGGCGATCAGTGCGGAACGATCCATAAGGGACCTCCTTTTGGGGATTGGAATGAAGGGGTTGGCTTCGGATGATCGGTTATGCGGCCTCGACGGCTTCTTCGAGGTAGATGGAGGTCAGCATGGTGAAGACCACCGCCTGGATCGCGCAGAACAGGAGGGAGAGGCCCATCATGAGGACCGGCGCGCCGATGGGAAGAAGATCGTAGAGGTTATGGGTGACGGTCTCCTCGCCGAAGACGTTGCCGAAGAGGCGCAGGGCGAGGGACGCGGGCTTGATGAATTCGTCGAGGACCATCAGCGGGAGCATGAACGCGATCGGGCTGATGAAGCGCTTGAAGTAGTGCTTCACCCCCGCGCGGAGCCCCGCGATCTGGAGGAAGAAGAAGGTCGAAATGCCGAGGCCGAGCGTGACGGACAGGGACGAGGTCGGCGCGGCGAAGTATTTCGTGAGGCCGACGCCCGGGATCAGCCCGGCATAGTTCGCCGTGATGATGAAGATGAAGAGGGAGCCGAGGAAGAAGAAGTATTTGCGCGCGAGATGCTTTCCGATGATGCCGGAGAAGAAGCCGTCGAGATACTCGATCCCGCACTCGACCATGTTCTGGAACCGTCCCGGGCGCTCCTTCATGTTCCGCGTCGCGAGGACGGACAGGACGGCGAGGAGCGCGAGGAGGACCCACATGGCGACCACTTCGCCCGTGACGTCGAGGATCCCGCCGATGGGGATGAGGACTTCGGAAGGTCCGCTCATGATCTGCCGCCTCCTTGCTTGTTTTCGGGATCGGTTTCATCCTCCGCGGATTTCGGCGCGTTTGCGCGGCGCACGAGGAGGATGGTGAAGAGGAACATCGGGACGGTGAGCCCGAGCGCCGCGCCGACGAGCATTCCCGTGCGGTCCCACGGCGTGTGCGGGGCGAGGAAATACACCCCGGCGAGCAGCCCGGCCGAAAGGAGCATCCTCACGGCGGAGAGCGCGCCGGCGAAGGCGCCGTTCTTCTCCATCGCCCGCTTCGTCAGACGATAGTTGACCGCCGCCACCGCGCATCCGGCAGCCGCGGCGATGAGAAATCCCGCGATCATTTCCACGGTCCGTGCCTCCTCTCCCGGTTTTCCGATCCATCCGTTTCACAATACGGATATTTTTTTGAGTATATCATACCACCCGGGGGACTTCCACGCTATTTTTTAAACAACATTTTAACATAAATCCGCAAAGCGTCCGGCCCTCCGCGTTCGCGAAAATTCACACTTCCTTCACCACCCGCGGGATCAAATCCGATATAATGAAGGTGCGCACGGCGTCTGACGCCGGATTACGGAATCAAACAGAACGACAAAGGAGACTGCGATGAAACGACTGACTGCCATCCTTCTGCTCCTCTCCCTCCTCCTCGGCGCGCTCGCCGGATGCGCGGAGAAGGGCAAAACGGAAGAAAACGGGCCGGCCCCCTCCCCGGACACGCCCGCCGCGGAGAACACGGTCATCGAAACGGAGCCGGAGACCGAGCTGACCGACGGCCTTCCGGACACGGACATGCAGGGCTTCGAGCTCCACATCCTGCATCACAGCCAGGAATGGCTCGCATGGGCGTACAACGTCCTCGAGGCGGAGGAGCTGACCGGCGAATCCCTGAACGACGCGATCTATAAGCGCACCGACACGCTGGAAAACCGCTTCAACGCGAAGATCGCCACCGAAACCATGGCGCAGGTCAACCCGGACGTCATCGGGAAATACGTCACGTCGGGGGACCCGAGCTACGACCTCTTCATGATGTACGATCTGCGGATCACAGGCGCGATCCAGTATCTCGCCGACATGGGCACCCTTCCCTGCGTCTCCCTCGACGAGGCGTGGTGGAATCCGTATGCCTCGTCGATCTTCAAGATCGGCACGACCCAGTACGCGGCGTCGGGCAATTTCAGCCTGAGCGTGCTGTCCCGCGCGGGCGGCTACGCGTTCAACACGGACATGGTCACGCAGATGAACCTCCCCTCGCCCTACGAATACGTCCGCAACGGCGAATGGACCGTCGACAGCATGATGACGCTCGCGGACGCCGCGAATCAGGACATCAACGGCGACGGCCAGACGACGAACGCGGACCAGTTCGGCATCGAGAGCTCGGTCAAGGAGCATTTCCTCCGCATGATCTTCGGCTCAGGGATCGCGCTCATCACACAGGACGCGGACGGCTATCCGGTCTTCGATCTGCCGACGGACGAGCTGGCGGTCACGAAGATGCAGCACATCCTCGACGTGTCCTCGAACGGCGGCTGGTACAACACGACGAGCCAGAACGTCGACTCCTCGGACGCGATGGTCGCCGGGACCTTCAAGGAAGGCCGCGCGATGTTCATCACGTCCAACCCGAACTCGCTTGCCAACATGCGCGACTACGACTTCAACTTCGGGTTTGTCCCGGTTCCGAAGTACGACGCGGCACAGGAGCGCTACTATGCCCCCTCGTTCGGCGCGGAGCTCTCCGTCATGCCGCTTTCGTTCGACGCGGACCGCGCGGATAACGTCGGGATGCTCCTCGAGGCGATGGCGTTCTATACGCAGCAGAACATCGTGCCCGAGTACATCGAGACGCTCATCATGACGAAATACGCCCGCGACGCCGAGTCCGCCGAGATGCTGGCGATCGCGTTCGACAGCATTTACTTCGACTTCGGCATCAATGCATGGCAGGAGCAGGTCGCGGCGAAGCTGCTGAAAGGCTCATTCGTCGGCCTCACCGGCAACTTCGGCTCGGTGCTTCAGACGATGAAAAAAACCGTCGACGCGGAGATCAAGCGGCTCATCAAGCAGATCTCGAACTGACAAGAGCCGCCGTCGCGGCGCACAAAAGGCCGTTCCCCATCCGGAGAGCGGCCTTTTTGATTATGGTTACGCCAGCTTTTCCGCGACGGCCTCGAGGAATTCCCTCGTGTTGACCTTTTTCTTCGCGGGCAGCTTCGAGAGGAGATAGAGGTCCCCGGTCATCGTGCCCTCTTCGATGGTCTTCACGCACGCGTCCTCGAGCCGGTCGGCAAAGGCGATGAGATCCGGCAGGCCGTCGAGCTCGCCGCGTTTGCGGAGGGCGCCCGTCCAGGCGTAGATCGTCGCGACGCTGTTGGTGGACGTCTCCTCGCCGTTCAGGTACTTGTAATAGTGCCGCTGCACCGTCCCGTGCGCCGCCTCGTACTCGTACGCGCCGGTCGGGGAGACAAGCACCGAGGTCATCATCGCGAGCGAGCCGTACGCCGTCGCCAGCATGTCGCTCATGACGTCGCCGTCGTAATTCTTGCAGGCCCAGATGAACCCGCCTTCGCTGCGGACGACCCGTGCCACGGCGTCGTCGATCAGCGTGTAGAAGTATTCGATCCCGAGCTTCTCGAAGGCCTCCCGGTATTCGCGCTCGTAGAGGTCCGCCCAGACGTCCTTGAAGTGGTGGTCGTACGTCTTCGAGATCGTGTCCTTCGCGGCGAACCAGAGATTCTGCTTCGTGTCGATCGCGTACCGGAACGCGCACCGGGCGAAGCTCTCGATGGACGAATCGAGGTTGTGGATGCCCTGCACGATCCCGGGGGAGGCGGAGAAGTCGTGGATGAGCTGTCTTGTCTCGTTCCCTTCCGCATCCGTGACGACGAGCTCCGCGCGGCCGCCCTTCGGAACGGTCGATTCGGTGTTCTTGTAGACGTCGCCGTAGGCGTGGCGGGCGATCGTGATCGGCTTCTTCCACGTCGGAATATAGGGTTCGATGCCCTTCACGAGGATCGGCGCGCGGAAGACGGTGCCGTCCATGATCGCGCGGATCGTCCCGTTCGGGGATTTCCACATTTCCTTGAGGCCGTATTCCTTCACGCGCGCGGCGTTCGGCGTGATCGTCGCGCATTTCACGGCGACGCCCAGGCGCAGCGCGGCTTCGGCGGACTCCACGGTCACGCGGTCGTCCGTCTCGTTCCGGTTTTTTAAACCGAGGTCGTAGTATTCGGTTTTCAGCTCGACGTGCGGCAGGATCAGGACATCCTTGATCCACTGCCAGATCACGCGGGTCATTTCGTCCCCGTCCATCTCGACGAGGGGCGTTTTCATTTGAATCCGGTCCATCTTGCGCTCCTTATTTCAGATTGGCCTTGGTGTAGTCGAGCAGACCGCCGCAGAGGAGGACGGCGCGCATCCGGTCGCTCAGCTCGCATTTCGTCCCGAAGCTTTTGCCCTTCGTGAGGTTCTTCACGGTGATCGGGCCGCCGGCTTCCACCTGTTCGCGCAGGTCCTCGACGGCGAGAATGTCACCCTGCGAAACGGCGTCGTAGTCCGCCTCGTCGGTGAATTCGAGCGGCAGGATGCCCGCGTTGATGAGGTTCTGGCGGTGGATGCGGGCGAAGGACTTGACGATCACGGCCTTCACGCCGAGGTACAGCGGGGCGAGGGCGGCGTGCTCGCGGGAGGAACCCTGCCCGTAGTTCGAGCCGCCCACCACGATGCTCTGACCGAGGGCGAGCGCGCGTCCCGGGAAGCTCTCGTCGCATACGGCGAAGCAGTGCTGCGAGATCGCGGGGATGTTCGAGCGCAGGGGCAGAATCTTCGCGCCGGCCGGCATGACGTGGTCGGTCGTGATGTTGTCGCCGACCTTGAGGGAGCACTCCGCGCGCAGATGATCGGCGAGGGGCGCGGTCTTCGGGTATTCCTTGATGTTCGGACCGCGCAGGACGGCGATCTTTCCCGCGTCCTTCGGAGAAGCGGGCGGGGTGATCATGTTGTCGTTGACGGCAAACTTCTCCGGCAGGACGAATTCCGGCATATCCCCGAGCGCGCGCGGATCGCAGAGATACCCGGCCACCGCGGACGCCGCCGCCACTTCGGGGGAGACGAGATAGACCCGCGCGTCCCTCGTCCCGGAGCGGCCTTCGAAATTGCGGTTGAAGGTGCGGAGCGAGATGCCCGCGGAGTTCGGGGACTGGCCCATGCCGATGCAGGGACCGCAGGCGGATTCGAGCACGCGCGCCCCGGCCGAGAGGATCGTCTCGAGCGCGCCGTTCTGTGCCATCATGGTGAGCACCTGCTTCGATCCGGGCGAGACGGCGAGGGAGACGTCGGGATGGACGGTCTTCCCCTTGAGGATGTACGCGACCTTGAGCATGTCGGCGAGGGAGGAGTTGGTGCAGGAGCCGATGCAGACCTGATCGATCTTCATCCGCCCGCCCTCCGCCGCCGCGTTGATTTCGCCGAGGGATCTGACGTTGTCCGGGGAATGCGGGCAGGCCGCCATCGGTTCGAGCGCGGAGAGGTCGATCCCGACGACCTCGTCGTAAACGGCGTCCTCATCCGCCGCGAGCGGGACCCAGACGTCTTCCCGGCCCTCGGCCCTGAGGAAGGCGCGCGTCCGCTCGTCGGAGGGGAAGATCGAGGTGGTCGCCCCGAGCTCCGCGCCCATGTTGGTGATCGTGGCGCGCTCCGGGACGCTGAGGGTTTCGACGCCCTCGCCGGTGTATTCGATGATCTTTCCGACGCCGCCCTTGACGGAGAGGAGCTGCAGAAGCTTCAGGATGACGTCCTTCGCCGAAACCCACGGGGAGAGCTTTCCCGAGAGCTTCACGTTGACGATCTTCGGATAGGTGATGTAATACGCGCCGCCGCCCATCGCAACCGCCACGTCGAGGCCG
>JAFYBI010000374.1 GCA_017540285.1 Clostridia bacterium
CAAGATGAGTGGCTCTGGATCGTTCATGGCTCGCTCACGCCATGGTGTGCCGTGCTCTGTGCCCGGTCTTACGACTCCGTCGTGGCAATGGGTGCACAGCGAGACGTCAGGGCTAAGTCTAACACTCTTCCGCTGCACTCCTTGCCTCGGCGAAGCTGAAAGGTCTGACACGTGCCGCTGCATATCTGAAAGAGAGCGTATTTCTTGTGTTTCAAGCTGACTGACTTGGTGAATTTCCCTGTAATCTGGAATGGAAGAGGCGTTATGCCCCATTGAACGGAGCTTCAGAAGGAGAAGGGAGGTTATACCCGAGGCAGGGGTGGAGTCCAGAGGCGGGGAAAGCGCCTCTGGGGCCGGGTGATTGACAAGAGGGCCCGACCCGCCGGTTTAACTCCGTGAAACCGAGTCCTCATTGTGCGCCAGCCGCGCAGGCGAAAAAAGCAAACGGCCTCGCCGATATACAATCCGCAAGCGTCAGCGCGCAAGAAGGATGAAAGGACCGTGTCCTTTCTCCGCGGACTCCGCGGCGCGCGCTCTTTGTGTCCCGCCGCGGCTTTCTAATCAAACCTTAATCTTTATCCCCTTGTCCTTTTAACGCGAAGCGGTATATAATAGCGTCAGAATCCAAACAAAATCTTTTCACTCCCGAGGTACCCCATGGAACACATCGAAATGATCGATAAACTCCGCGATAAGGCCGGCATCACCCGCGAGGAAGCCGCCGACGCGCTCACCCGCGCTAACTGGGACATGCTCGAAGCCCTCGTCATCCTCGAACGCGAAGGCAAGATCGCGCCCCTCACCTCCAGCGTCGCCACCGCGGAACAGACCGCAGGGAACGGCGCCGGCAGCGGACCCGCTGCGTTCGGTGCGACCGGATACTATTACGGCACCCGCGCGCCCAAAGAATCCCTCTGGACCAAGATCAAGGAC
Organism: Clostridia bacterium; assembly: GCA_017540285.1. Taxonomy (GTDB): domain Bacteria; phylum Bacillota; class Clostridia; order Oscillospirales; family CAG-272; genus UMGS1696. The sequence goes on from JAFYBI010000374.1 coordinate 934, forward strand.
ATCCTCCTCAAATCCGTCACCTATTCCTTCATCGTGCGGCGGCGCGGACGCGAGATCCTCTCCCTCCCCGTCCTCATCATGATCATCGTCGTCCTCGCCCTCTTCAAGGTCTCCGCGGTCGCCCTCCTCATCGGCCTCTTCTGCGAGTGCCGCTACAGCGTGGAGGAACGCCCCGGCGCGGGCACCACGGACGGCACCAACGGAGGCTGACATGTCAAACATCCTCATCATCGAAGACGAGGAGAAGATCTCCCGCTTTGTCGAGCTGGAGCTCTCCCATGAGGGCTACGGCACCGGAAAAGCCGCGGACGGCCGCGCAGGGCTGGAGGAAGCCCTCTCCGGTAAATACGATCTCATCATCCTCGACATCATGCTCCCCGAGCTCTCCGGCATCGAGGTGCTGCGCCGGCTCCGCCGCGAGTCGAACGTCCCCGTCATCCTTCTGACGGCGCGGGACAGCGTCACCGACAAGGTCACGGGCCTCGACATGGGCGCGAACGACTATATCACGAAGCCCTTCGCCATCGAAGAGCTCCTCGCCCGCATCCGCGTCATCCTCCGCGCGCAGGAAGCGGCAGACGACGACCGGAAGACCCCGGCGGGCCTCCTCGAGGCGGGCGGGATCGCACTCAACACGGAATCCCACCTCGTCACCTATCAGGGCGAACCGGTGGAGCTCACGAACCGCGAGTTCATCCTGCTGCGCATCCTGCTCGAAAACCGCGGGACCGTCATGAGCCGCGAAAAGCTGCTCTCCGAGGCATGGGGATACGACTACTACGGCGAGACGAACATCATCGACGTCTACGTCCGGTACATCCGCCAGAAAACCTCGGACGACGTCATCCGCACGATCCGCGGCGTGGGATATATGATCGAGTGACCGGGCGGAATGAGGAATTCAGAATTGATTCCGAATAACTCCTCTCGCCAGCCTCCATCACCATCTCAAAAGGAGTTCCTATGAATCCGACCGTCATTTTCGGCCTCGTGTTCGCCCTTCTGGGCGTAATCCCGGCCGTGATCCCGGACAAGATCGCCAAGCTGCGGTTCTGGGCGATCAAGGACGCCGAGCCGAGCGACGCCTTCGTCGCCGTCACCCGCATCATCGGGATTGCCATGATTCTGATCGGCCTCTGTGTCGCGGGCAGCAAGCCCATTCTCTGACCTGCGGATCTGCGCCGTCCATTCTGCATTCTGAATCACCATTCCCCCGGAAGGAAGCCCTCGTCATGTCTACACCGAAAAAGCGTTCCCGCTCGATCGCGCGGCAGCTCAACGCGGAGCTCGCCTGGCGCAGCTTCGGGAAAAAACTCTTCTGGAGCATCTTCATCACCATCCTCCTCCTCGCCGCCTGGTGCTGGACGCAGGAGAACGTCACAGGCGCGCGCGCGGCCGGGATCGTTTCGCGCGAATTCACGGGGTCCCTCCATGCGGCGCCGCCTTCCGAATGGGACAACGCCTTCGAGGCGCTCCCCGGCGACGTCATGACCGCGGCGCGCTGCCTCCTCAACGGGTCCGAAGCGGAATTCAGCGATTACTTCCCCTTCCGCGGCATCTCCTACCGCATGCACCTCGCCGTCTCCGGCAGCGAAAACGCTGCGACGCGGACGGTCAGCGCGGAGATCGTCCTCGGCCTCCTCTGGTGGGGCTTTCTCCTCTTCAATCTGCTCGGCCTCCTGTCCGCCGTCCTGCGCTCGCTCTCCGGGTCCGCGGTGATCCGGAAATACCTGCGCCCGATCGACGATATGACGGCGTGGGCGGCCCAGCTCTCCGAGGAGCGGCATTCCGTCGAATCGGGCGACGTGCGCGACGCGGTGAAGAGCGACCCGAAATCCGCGGGGATCGCACTAGACAGCGCGCTGGACGACGCGATCGGCGAGATCGACGAGGTGGAGGACAGCGGCGCGCGGATCGAGCTGCACCAGACCGAGCTCGATGGCCTCGAGGAAGCGCTCAACAACATGCTGAAGCGCCTCGAGGAGGCGAAAAAGAAACAGATCCGCTTTGTCGACGACGCCTCGCACGAGCTGCGCACCCCGATCGCCGTGATCCACGGATACGCCGACATGCTCGACCGGTGGGGCAAGAGCGACCCGAAGGTGCTGGACGAGGCGGTCTCGGCGATCAAGACGGAGTCGGAGCACATGACGACCCTGATCGATCAGCTCTTGTTCCTCGCGCGCGGCGAAATGGACCGCCACGTCCTCGACCGGCAGCCCCTCGACGCCCAGGAGCTCCTCGACGAGATCATGGTCGAGAGCGAGATGCTCGACGAAGGGCGTCACGTCTTCCGCATGCTCTCCCACCCGGCGGAAGCGGATGCCGAGGGAGAAGACGGCGCGCCGAAGCTCATGATCTCCGCGGACGCCGCGCTCATCAAGCAGGCGGGGCGGATCCTGAGGGACAACGCGGTGAAATACACCCCGGACGGCGGGGAGATCTCGTTCAAGGCGTACGCCAGGGAAGACGCGGCCGGCCGGCGGATCTGCCTCGAGGTCTCGGACACCGGCATCGGGATCCCCTCGGACGAGCTCCCGCGCATTTTCGACCGGTTCTACCGCGGCACGAACGCACGCGCGGACAACGCCGGCGGGAGCGGACTGGGCCTTTCGATCGCGCAGTGGATCGTGAAGGAGCACGGCGGGAAGATCGAAGCCATCTCCGGCAGCGGCTTCGGCACGCGGATGACCATCGTGATGGCGGAAGCGTGAGGAAAAGGCAGGATATCGAAGGGAGATCCGTCCAGGCGGGCGGGTTTCTTTTTCGTTCCGCTTCGGCGCGGCCGATTTTTGCCGCGATCCGTCTTGACATTTTCCCCGTCAGGGTATATAATACAAGTAGGGAAACCCTACTTTCCTATTTTCCTACTTTATCCTGCATTCCGGAGGTCGATATGTCCAACCCCAGTCTTGTGAACGATGCCCGCGTGATGGCGAAAGGGCAGGTCACTATTCCGAAAAACATTCGTGCCGCGCTCGGCGTCTCGACGGGGGACCGCGTGACGTTCATTGTGGAGAACGGGCAGGTCACCGTCGTCAATTCTGCCGTTTATGCCATGCGCAGATTGCAGGAGCAGATGAAGGGCGAGGCGATCCGGAGCGGTCTTCTCACCGAGGAGGAGGTCGCCGAGTGGATCACCCGTTCTCGCCGTGAGGAGGCGGAAGAATGAGGGTCATGATCGATACCAATATCATGATCTCTGCCGCGCTCTTCCCGAACGGACGGGCAGCCGAGGCGTTTTTCAAGGCGATTGCGCCGCCTTATGAACCGCTGATCTGCGATTATGTTGTGGATGAGCTGCGCTGCAAGTTCCGCGAAAAATTCCCGGGCCGGATGACGGAACTCGAAGCGTTTCTGTTCCACATTCTGGCACATATCCCGCTTGTCACGACGCCGGAGGAGGAGATCGGAGAAGAACGTCTGATCCGGGATCCGAAGGACCGTCCGATCCTCCGGGCCGCGCTCGATGCTCACGCCGATCTTTTCCTCACGGGCGATAAGGATTTTCTTGAATCCGCCGTACGGGACCCCCGCATCATCAGCGCGGCCGATTTTCTGGCTCTGACGAACGATGCAGGCCGTTAATGCAAATCCCGGTCTGAATCATGGATTGACGCCGTCCGGAAAGACATTCCCTCTTTCCGGATCGCACAAGAGCATTTTGCACCGTTTTTTCGCGGGATTGCATGCGGCTTCCCGCCGGCCAACTTTATTTTTCTGTCTTCCGAAATGTTCTTGACAAACCGCGCGGAAATATTGTATAATAAACCGTACATCATATTACAATGAAGGAGTATTTCATGAATTCGCTGAAACGACTTTCCGCGCTCCTCCTCGCGATCCTTCTCCTCGCGCTTCCCCTCGCGGGATGCTCCGAGTCGAAGAGCAACACCGAGGGCGACGCCGCCGTCTCCGGCAATCCCACCGCTGTCCCCGGCACGGAGGGCGAAGGGGACGCCGAACCGGACGAGCTCACCGCTACCCAGATCGTCAAGGCCCGCTACGCCGATACCGATCTCGGCGGCTATGAGTACAAGGTCCTCGGCCCCGCCGCCGACGCCCACTTCTATTCGCAGGTCGGCGAGGGCATCAACGAGATCTACGCCGAGGAGCTCAACGGCGAGATCATCAACGACGCGATCTTCCAGCGCAACGACCTTGCGGAGGTCACGCTCAACTTCAAGATCACCCCGATTTTCTCGAACGACGTCGGCGGGATCCGAACCCAGCTCCACAACGAAGTCCTCGCCGCGAGCACGGAGTATGACGCCGTCCTCAACCGCATGGACTACATGGGAACCAACATGCAGAACGGCGACCTCTTGAACATCAAGTCCATCGAGACCATCGACACGTCCGATTTCTGGTGGGACAAGAACATCGTCGATTCCTTCACGCTGTTCGGCTCCAAGCTCTACTGGATCTCCGGCGACATCAACATCTTCGACGACTTTGCCGTGGAGGTCATCTTCTTCAACAAGCAGCTCTGCGCGGACAACCAGCTCGCCTACCCCTACTCCATGGTCCTCGAGGGCACCTGGACGATCGACCGTTTCTATGAATACTGCAAGACGGTCGAGAAGGACCTCAACGGCGACGGTCAGCTCCGCCCGAAGGACGACGTTGTCGGTCACTGCGAAGAGAACGACCACGTGAAGCACTGGATCTACGCGATGGGCGAGCGCTCCATCGTCGTCGGCGAGGACGGCTCCCTCAACATCCGCGTGCAGGAGGAGCGTCAGATCAACGCGATCGACAAGCTGTATTCCTGCATGGTCGAGGGCCAGATGACCTACACCGCGAACTCCACGGAGTTCAAGGCGGACCACGTCCTCTTCCTCGGCACGATGCTCGGCCCGATCGGCGGTCTGCGCGACATGGAGCATGAATTCGGCGTCGTTCCCATGCCGAAGCTCGACGAGCAGCAGGAATCGTACGGCGAATACGTTTCGAACGGCTGGTGCACGGCGTACGCGATCCCGATGACGAACGGCGATCCGGCGCGCACGGGCATGATCCTCGACGCGATCTGCGGCTTCTCGAACGAGACGCTCCGGGTCGCGCTGTACGACGTTCTCTTCGGCGCGAAGTTCGTGCGCGACGAGGAATCGGTCAAGATGCTCGACATCATCTTCGTGTCGAAGTCCTACGACTGGGCGGTCGACTTCACGTGGGGCGGCTCGTACCAGACGCTGTACAACGGCATTTACGAAAACAAGCAGAACAACTTTGTTTCGAGCACCGCGAAGACGATGAAGCTCCTCAAGAAGGGCATTGAAAAGCTCGTCGAGAGTGTGGAGAGGCTGAATTACTAAGCGGCCGGGCGGCCGGGCAGCCGGGCGGTGCCCGGGGACAAGAGACGGGCGCACTTCGCACGCTCGTTCGTCAAGATAGAAAGTGCGTACCTGAACAAGGTACGCCTTTTCTTTTGCATGCGCGCTGACGCTTGCGGATAGTATATCGGCGAGGCCGATTGCTTTTTTGTCCTTCCGGACGGGACCCAAGAGGCTTCCGCGGCCAGCCTCTTGGGGATCACCGCCGCCCAAGGCCTTTCCCGCCTTGGGAATCCACCCTGCCTCGGGTTCAACCTCCCTTTTCGATGGGAAGCGTTGTTCAATGGGGCATAAGGCGGTGTCATGACGGGATTACAGGGGGCTATCCCCAAGATGAGCGGCACGGATAGTGGAGTGGCTCGCTCAACGCCATATTGTGCAGCTTTCCGTGCCCGGTCTTACGACTCCGTCGTGGCAATGGGTGCACAGC
>JAFYBI010000375.1 GCA_017540285.1 Clostridia bacterium
AAAAAAAGAAAAATGCGGAAGACGGGACTTGAATTCTCGCCTGCGGGCTCGGTCGGGGCCGGTTCTGACGGTCCCCCGGACCGTCATTCATTACCGGCCCGTTCAAGTCCCTTTTCCGGAAAATAAAAAAAGAAAAAATGCGGAAGACGGGACTTGAACCCGTATGGAATGCTCCACACGCCCCTCAAACGTGCGCGTCTGCCAGTTCCGCCACTTCCGCATGCCGTAAAACCCTTGCGGGTCTGTCGACGGTGCCTATTATAACACACCCCGGCGCGTTTGTCAAGGGGATTTCGCGATTTTTTCGCAATTTTGCTCCGCCGCGAAATCCCCCGCGCGTGCCGTTACGCCAGCTTCCAGACTCTGCCCTGCAGGAGGATCATCACGATGTCGATGATCCACATGAACGGGATGAAGAGCAAAATGATCGAGACGACGAGCGCCACCGTGTTCTTCGCGTCGAGCGCGGAGAGGATGCGGTAGATGCCCCAGATGATATCGAGGGCGGGGAGCGCGAGGATGACCTTCACGAGGATCGGAAGGCTGTCGAGGGAGTTGACGAATTCTTTCATGATGGAATCTCCTTTTCGGTTGTTGGCCCTATTATACGCCTCCGGGCAGGAAAAATCAAGTAGGATTCCCGAAAGATGCGATTAAAAACCGATGAGAACACGGTGAGAAAGATCCGTCGCGCAAGCCGCGGGAAGCCTCGCGGGGGACGCCGTTTTTCGCTGCGCGGCGCAGGGGATCTTGTCCCGTCCTGCCCGCGCCCGCCTCTTGACTTTGCGCGCGTCATCGGGTATAATATACCATGACTAATGAGGGAGATTCACGCCCATGCGACGATTTCGATGCCGGTTTTTCACATTCGCGCTCCTCTCGCTCCTCCTTCCGGGCCTGTTCGGCTGCGCGGGGCGGGGAAGCGTCCGCGACCGTTCCTTCTTCGCGATGGACACCGTCGTCACCGTCCGCGCCTCGCTTTCGGATCCCGCCGAGGCCTCCCGGGTCTTCGGGATCTGCGAGGATGCCGTGCGGGATGCCGAGGCCGCCCTCAGCGCGCACGCCGATTCCCCCGTCTCCCGCTTCAACAACGGGACGGCGGACGCGCTCGCGCTCGACGGGCTCCTCGGAGACTGCGTCGGGACGTCTCTCGCCGTCATGGACGCGACGGGGGACGCCTTCGACTGCACGCTCGGCCCGCTCTCGAAGCTCTGGAACGTGACGGGCGGCGGTCCGAAGCCCCCGGACGATGCGGTCCGCGAGACCCTCGCCCACACCGGCAGGACATGCTTTGCTTTTTCCCCGGACCGCGTGACCCGGCTGGACCCGGATGCCGCCCTCGATTTCGGCGGGATCGGGAAGGGCGCGGCGGCGGATCTTCTGGCCGAACGCCTCGCGGGGGATCCGGCGGTGAGGTGGGCCGTGTGCTCCCTCGGCGGGAATATCGCCCTCATCGGGGAAAAGCCGGACGGCGAGGCCTTCCGTGTCGGCGTGCGCGATCCGATGGATCCGGCGGGCCAGATCGGCGTGCTCGTGCTCGGCGGCGGCTTCGTCTCCGTCTCCGGGAGCTACGAGCGGTATTTCGAGGAGGACGGCGTCCGGTATCACCACATTTTCGACGGCAGGACGGGGTATCCCGCGGAATCGGGCCTCGTCTCCGCCGCGGTGATCGCGGAGAACGGCACCCTCGCCGACGCGCTCTCGACGGCACTGTTCGTGATGGGCAGGGACGGCGCGCTCGCGCTGTACGAAGCCGGGACGTTCGCGTTTGAAGCGCTTCTCGTCGATCAGAACGGGACCGTCACCCTCACCCCCGGCCTCGCCGGACGCTTCGAGCCGCGCGGAGACGTGCGGGTCGACCAAATCCAACCCTGAACAAAGGAGCCGCCATGGCTGAACAATACATCGAATCCGCCGTCACCGATCCGGAGACCGCGGAACACCTCTCCCGCATTGCCGCCGTCCGGGATCGCCTGAAGGCCGCCGGACGCGTGGGCGACGCCGCGCCGAAATACTTCATCCAGACCTTCGGCTGCCAGCAGAACGAGGCGGACAGCGAACGGCTCTCCGGGCTCTGCACCGCGATGGGCTACGTCAAGACCGGGCGGGCGGAGGAGGCCGAGCTCATCCTCGTGAACACCTGCGCCGTCCGGGAGCACGCCGAGAAAAAGGCGCTCTCGATCATCGGCGGCTACAAGCACATCAAGGACAAGAACCCCGCGGTGATCATCGGCGTCGGCGGCTGCATGGTGACCCAGAAGGCGCGCGCCGACAAGCTGAAGGGCAGTTACCCCTACGTCTCCTTCACGTTCGACACGGGAGCCGTCGACCGCGTGCCCGCTCTGCTCGATGCGGCGCTCGCCGGCGGACGGAGAGAATTTGTCCTGAGCGAGGAATGGAAGATTTCCGAGGGCATCCCGATCCGGCGCGAATCGAAGCACATGGCGTGGCTCTCGATCATGTACGGCTGCAACAATTTCTGCTCGTACTGCATCGTGCCGTATGTGCGCGGACGGGAGCGGAGCCGTTCGGCCGAAGCGATCCTCGACGAGGCGCGGGCCCTGATCGACGACGGCGCGCGGGACATCACCCTGCTCGGGCAGAACGTCAACTCCTACGACGGCGGACCGTACGACGGGCGGCGGGTGGACATCGCGGACCTCATGCACCGGATCTGCGCGCTCGACGGCGACTTCCGCCTGCGCTTCATGACGAGCCACCCGAAGGACGCCTCCGACCGCCTGATCGAAGCGATGGCGACGGAGGAGAAGGTCGTGAAGCACTTCCACCTCCCCGTGCAGGCGGGCTCGGACGAGATCCTTTCCCGCATGAACCGCAGATACACCGCCGAGAAATACCTCGAACGGGCCGCGAAGATCCGCGCGGCGGTCCCGGACGTCTCCCTCACATCGGACATCATCGTCGGCTTCCCCGGCGAGAGGGAGGAGGACTTCGAAGCGACGCTCGCGATGATGCGGGCTGCGCGGTACGACATGGTCTACTCCTTCATCTACTCCCCGCGCCGAGGCACCCCCGCCGCCTCGATGCCGGATCAGGTGCCGCGCGAGGTCTCCTCGGCCCGCATGGAACGGCTGCTTCGCCTCGGCGCCGAGATCGCGGACGAGCGCAACGCCAGATTCGTCGGCAGGACGCTGCGCGTGCTCGTCGAGGACGTCTCGAAGAACGAGCCGGAAAAGCTCACGGCCCGCGGCGATCCGGTCCGCCCGATCCATTTTGCCGGGCCCGGGGACCTCATCGGGCAGTTCGTATGGGTGAAGATCACCGAAGCGAAGACATACTGCCTCGAAGGGGAATTGAAGGATCCAGAGTAAACCGTCGAAGCAAGAAGTAAGAGGTAAGAAGTGCGGTAGAAAC
>JAFYBI010000376.1 GCA_017540285.1 Clostridia bacterium
ATGACGCTCAAGGACGGCATCGAACGCATTCTCCGGGAATCCGTCGATCCCGAGATCGTGGTCGAACGCGCCTGATTTCCGCATTCATCACGCTCATTTCCCACTCAAATGTCATTTCGAACGCCGTGCGGCAATCCGCACGGCGGCGAGTTTGTTTATACTCACTTCGGCAGGCTTCATTCTTTGTTCAAAAAGGTCATAACCTACCATGACAAATCTCATCATCCGTCCCGAACAGCCTGTCGATCATCCCGCCATGGAGAACCTGATCCGCGATGCGTTCTGGGACGTCTACCGCCCCGGCGCGAGCGAACATCTCCTGATCCACAAACTCCGGCAGGATCCGTCGTATCTGCCGGAATTCAGTTTCATCGCCGAACTCGACGAACAGCCCGTCGGCGGCATCTGGTACGCCATGTGCGCCATTGAGAAGCCGGACGGTTCGCGCATTCCGATCCCCACGCTCGGCCCGGTCGGCGTCGCGCCCGCGTTTCAGAAACGCGGCATCGGTTCCGCCCTGATCCGCCACACGATCCCGCTCGTGAAAGCCGCTGGACACTCCGGCATCGTGATCTTCGGCGATCCCGCCTATTACGGACGGTTCGGGTTCACGCCGGGAAAAGACGCGGGCATCGCGGCATGCGACGGCAATTTCTACGACGTGCTGCAGTTGCTCCGGTTCGATCCTGACGCCGAACTCGCCGGCCGCTATCAGGAGAGCGACCCGTACCAGATCGACGAAGCCGAGGTGGAACAGTTCGAGATTTGGTTCACCCCGCGCGAGAAACACGTTCTCCCGACGCAGCTCCACTGACACACCCGCCCATCGGAAAAAAGCATCCATATCAGGCCGTTCCACCCGGGGACGGCTTTTTCGTTCATTCTCCCCTTGTGCGGAACCGTGAGATCCGCCGCAATGAAGGCTTTTTCCGCGCCTGATGCCGCCTCACTGCGCGCACACACAAGCTTCATCAAACGGAAAAGGCCAGAAATACCGGCAATATGTTATTTCCGATGGGAAACAGCTGTTTGGCGGCTGTCACGTTCTTTCCTGATTACCGCAGTTCTCCTCCGGGGCATTGTCCGCCTCGCGGCACAGGACATTCATCGCCAAGGAGAAGAGCGAGAAGGTCACATCGGCGTCGTAGGCGGCGCGGTGCGGCTGGCCGGGGAAATTGTCGGGCACGGGGAATTTCGAACGGAGGAATTCGAGGCTGTAACTGGAAAGCCCCGGATAGGCGCGGCGGAAGATCGGGATGCTGTCGTAGGCTCCCCCCTGGATCAGTTCCATACCGCAGCGGGCGAGGCTCTCCTGCATGAAAGACAGGTCGAACCGGGCATTGTGCGCCACCAGACGCGATTTCCGGGCGAAATCCATGAATTTGAATCCGGCTTCGCGGAATTTCGGGGCGTCGGCGACCATGGCGTCGTCGATCCCGGTCAGCGCGGTCAGACGGGGCGGGATCGGCACGCCCGGATTCACGAGCGTCTGGAACCTCGAAACGGAGCCGTCGAGTTCCACGCGGACAGCGCCGATCTCGATGATGCGGTCGCGGACCGCGCTGAAGCCGGTCGTCTCAAGGTCGAAGACGGTAAACGGTCCGGAATCAAGCCAGTTCATGGATGGATGAATCCTGATTCTGTTCCGGCGGCCGGTCCATTACTTCGCCAACTGGTGCGCGGCGAGGTCGAAGCCG
>JAFYBI010000377.1 GCA_017540285.1 Clostridia bacterium
GAAAGCTATGACAACAGCGCGTATCTGGACGGGGACTGGTGCTGGTGCGTGCATCCCTTTTCCGTGAAGGACAAACGCCTCAGGAACGGGGACAGAAGCATGTCCTTTGTTCTGTCCAATTATCTGGAATCGGATTTTGAATATGTGTTCTTTACGTCGGTGGTGCTGACGGACGCGAAGATCCGCGAAAACATCCTGAAGGGGATCACAGCCGATGATTACGAAACCATCGCCTTTACGCTCACCTGCTCGAAGGAAACGCTGAAAAAGCGGCACGACAAGCGGGGCGACAAAGGCGAAACGAATTATTACTGGTTGCATCTTCCGCCATGCCCGGGTGATATCGTCATCGATACGGACAGCAAAAGCATCCGGGAGGTCGTCGGTGAAATGAAGATGCAGATCGCGCGCCGCTGCTTTCCGTGACGGTGCGGCAGGCAGGGACAGGATCGAGCACCCGTCCCTGCTTTTTGCTGGAAGAACCGGCCGCCGCAGATCGGGCAAAAGCTTCGCCCGCCTTTTTCACAAGGGCGTCCCGGGTGCGGATAACGAAAAACCCGCCCGTGGGCGGGTCTTTTGCTGCGCGGAACGCGCGGACTTATTTCCCGAAATATCTCTCGAGCAGGCCCTGGAACGCTCTGCCGTGTCTCGCCTCGTCCTTCGCCATCTCGTGGACGGTGTCGTGGATCGCGTCGAGATTCGCGGCCTTCGCCTTCTTCGCGAGCGCGAATTTGCCTTCGCATGCGCCGTTCTCCGCGGCCACGCGCATCTCGAGGTTCGTCTTCGTGGAATCGGTCAGCACTTCGCCGAGCATCTCCGCGAACTTCGCCGCGTGCTCCGCTTCCTCGTACGCCGCCTTCTCCCAGTACAGGCCGATCTCCGGATAGCCTTCGCGGAACGCCACGCGGGACATCGCGAGGTACATGCCGACCTCGGAGCATTCGCCCGTGAAGTTCGCGCGCAGCCCTTCGACGATCTCCGCCGGAACGCCGTCCGTGATGCCGACTTCGTGCTCGGTCGCCCAGTTCATGCCTTCTTCGACGACTTCTTCAAACTTCTCGCCGGGGGCCTTGCAGAGGGGACATTTTTCGGGGCGGACGTCGCTCTCGACGATCTCGCCGCAGATGGTGCATCTCCATTTTTTCATGATGGGATTCTCCTTTTTTTGTTTTTTGAGATTGTATGAGATCATCCTGACGTGCTCCGGTCAGGATGTTCACCATTGATAGTTGAATGCGAGGGTCTTCGCGACCGAGGAATCCACCACGCAGAAGAACGATTTGCCGCAGTTGAGGATCACCTCCGAGCCGTCCGCATAGGTCAGCACGAGCGGGGAGGTCAGGCTCGCGCGCGACCAGTTGATCGCCTTGACGACGCCGTTCGTGGCGTAGTATCCGGTCCCCGACCCGACCGTCGTCACCGCGACGCGCGCTTTTTCGTCGCCCGGGATCACGCCGATGTCCGTGAACAGGATGAACACGTTCTTCACGGAGATCTGGTTGCCCGTGGTGCCGTCCACGTGGGCGATGCCGTTGTACTGATAGCGCAGGTATTCCTTCGTCGCCGCGCTGTACACGAAGTCCACCGTCTGGATGGCGGTCGAGATCATGCGGATGTGGCTTGCCGCGGAGCCCGCCAGCTTGTTGTCCGTGTCCTCCGCGCAGAATTTCAGGGACGGGACATGGCCTGTGCTCAGGTTCGTGCGGTACTTTTTGTACTGGATGCCGGACACGATGCCCGCGCCGTTGGTCATCAGGCTGTGCTCATAGCCCACGTTGTACAGACGCCACTGATCCCGCCAGTACGTCGAGGGCAGGTACATGTTCGCGCCGTCGAGGTTCGTGAGTCCGAGGTCCTGGATCTTCTGATACGCCTGCGGGGAGCCGCCCGCGTGGACGTAGATCGCGTCGAAGTCGTTCAGGAATTCCGTGAAGTAGTCGCGCGAGGAGCGGATCGAGCCGACGGTCCCCATCGATTCGTAGTTGTCCGCGAGCATCATCAGGCGCGTGATCCCGCCCTCCGTCACGACTTCGTAGAAGATCGAGCCGTAGTCCAGGCCGAACTGCGGGAGCTGCTGGCGGAGGTTGTTGATCATGATCGCCACGGGGCGCTTCTGCTGCTCCGCGAGCGTGACCGTCTTGCCGTTCAGGTAGTTGTAGATCCGGCCGTCGCCCGTGTCCTTCGGAGGCGTTTCGGTCTTGGCGTCCTTGGCGTCCTTGGAATCCTTCGAATCTTTGGAGTCTTTCGAATCCTTGGAATCCTTGCTGTCCTTGGAATCTTTGGAGTCTTTCGAGTCTTTCGAATCTTTGGAGTCCTTCGTATCTTTGCTGTCCTTGGAATCCTTCGAGTCTTTGGAATCTTTGGAGTCTTTCGAATCCTTGGAGTCCTTGCCGTCTTTCGAATCCTTGGAATCCTTGCTGTCCTTCGAGTCCTTGGCGTCCTTCGAATCCTCCGGATCTTCCTTTTCCGTCTCCGCTTCTTCCGTTTCGGGCGCTTCGGTCTCCGGCTTCTCGGTCTCCGGGGCTTCCGTCTCCGGTTTTTCCGTCTCGGGCGCCTCGGTTTCGGGCTCCTCCGTCTCGGGCGCCTCGGTCTCCGGGGGTACCGTTTCGGGGGCTTCCGTTTCCGGCTTCTCGGTTTCCGGCGCATCCGTCTCGGGGGCGGTCGTCTCCGGCTTCCCCTCCTCGGCGGGAGCGGGCTCGGTGACGTCGCTCTGCGGGACGGTGGGCGTCTCTTTGCGGCACCCCGCGGCGGGGAAGAGCAGGGCTGCGGCGAGGACGATGGCGATGAGCTCTCTTGCGTGCTTCATGTCGTTGCTTCCTGTTCCGTTGTATTGATAAAATTTTAATGAGGGTGGGACCGTGAAAGTCATGTCCGCGGCGCGAAGACGTCGGCCAGAAGCGCGATGTTCTCCTCGTCGAAGACCGTGTCCTTCGGCGTGTGGATCTTGTTCATGTAAAGCCCGACGACGGGGGAGCGGTTCAGCGCGCAGACCGCGGCGGACGTCTTGAAATTGGCCTGATCGGAGGGGTAGATCGTGCCGCGCTTCGGGCAGACGTCGATGTCCTTGCCCGTGTCCGCGAAAACGGCGGGGACCCGCGCGCGCAGCTCCTCGTAAAGCGGCCGCTTCTGCGCCTCCTTCGAGAAGAGCACGAGGAAGTGGTCGCCGTCCGAGACGCAGTCGAAGTTCACGATCATGGTGTTCTTCTTCACGTCGGGGTGCGCCGCGGCATAGGCCATGGATCCGAGCAGCCCGACCTCCTCGTTGTCGAAGAGGATGAAGGCAGCGTCCGGATCGTCGGCCAGCCGGTCCGCGAGGGTGAGGACGGTGACGACGCCCGAGGTGTTGTCGTTCGCGGTGTGCGGGTTCGGGACGCCGACGAGGAAGATCCAGACGAACAGGGCGAGGACGAGGATCAGGGTCCCCTCCGCCGCGAGCAGGGAGACGAGAGGTCCCGCACTCCGGGTCAGATAGCCGGCGAGGAGTTCGAGGGCGAGCGCCGGGATCACGAAGAGCAGCGCAATGCCCACCTGATAGAGCAGGTAGAGAAAGATGTTCCGGGGCGTGATGAAGTTCGGGACCGGGAGACGCGCGCAGGTGTCGTAATGCGCGGTGTAGACGGTTTTCGCGGTCTCGGGCGAGCCGATCACGACGTTGCGGCTCTTCACGAGGCTCCCGCCCTCCTCGACGTGCATCCGATCCCCGTATTCCGCGGCGAGCAGATCGATGAACGCCTGCTTTTCGGCCTTCGATTTCCGGATCTCGTAGGCGGGGAGGATGATATCCTTCCAGTTGTGTTCCATGCTGTCGCTCCTTGGCAGTTTGATCCTTTTCCCGTCTATTGTACACCCTTCGGCGCGCGATGTCAAGAACAGGATGTGACC
>JAFYBI010000035.1 GCA_017540285.1 Clostridia bacterium
GGAGAACTACCGCACGGTGATCCCGGCGTACTACGACACGGCGCTCAAGACGAAATATTCCCGCGACACGGTGTCGTCGCAGATGATCGATCTGATCCACGACACGTCCATGACCGACTTTGCGTATGCGTACAACTACAGCATCAGCAACATCGGAACGGTCATGCGCTCGGTGGTGGCGGCGAACGGATCGCTCGCTTCGACGGTGGCCAAGTCCGCGAAGGCGGTGCGCAAGCAGCTCTCGCGCCTCGTCGACACATACCTCGGGGATTGAGGAACCCGGCGGACGGAAACCCTCATCACGACACAAGGAGGCTTTGAAAATGCTTTGGAAAAGAATGGCGGCGGCCGCACTGGCGGTCCTCTTCCTGCTGCTGGCCGCCTGCTCGGAAACGCCCTCGGAAACCGGCGAAGAGGGCAGCGCGGGATCCGACGTCGAGCCCGAGATCGCGCAGCCGGCCGATCCGGCGGACGAAAAAACGGACCGCGCTTCCGTCCCGGACGACCTGCCCGCGCTGGATTTCGGCGGGAGGGATTTCCGCGCGGCGCAGCAGACGTCCCGCACCTACGAATTCTATGCGGAAGAGCTGACCGGCGAGGGGACGAACGACGCCGTCTACAACCGGAACCTGAAGATCGAAGACCGGTTCAAGGTCAAGATCGTCTCCGTGGACTACGATTCCCTCTCGTCCATCACGAACGACGTGGCGACGCTGGTGAAGGCGGGGACGGACGCGTACGAGGTCGTCTCGCATTACGCCTACCGGGCCTACACCCCGATCCACGCGCACGCGTACCGCAACTGGCTGGAGGTCCCGAACATCGATTTCTCCCGGCCGTGGTGGAATTCTCTGGCGAACGAGCAGAACACCATCAACGGGATCCTCTATACGGCGACGGGCGACATCAACATCTCTTCCCTGCTGACCACCTACGCCTTCTTCTTCAACGTCCCCGTGACGGAGAAATACGGCATCACGCCCGAATCCCTGTACAGCGCCGTGTACGAGGGAACCTGGACCATCGATCACTTCATCGACCTGACCTCCTCCATCTATGAGGATACCAACGGAAACGGGAAGCGCGACGACCACGACACATTCGGCTTCGCGGCCTGGCCCGGGATCAGCTGCGACGCATGGCTCCCCTCCTTCGACCAGCCGATCACGCTCAAGGACGACGAAGGGTTCCCCGTGCCCGCGATCAACTCCGAAAAGACCGTCGCGGCACTCGAAAAGATGTTCCACTTCTATTACGACACCGAGGGCGGCTATGGAGACGTGAGCTCCGCCGAAAACGAGGTCAACATGTTCGCGGCGGACTGCGCCTGCTTCGTGCCCTCCATCTTCAACGACGCCTTTACCGTGTACCGCTACATGGACAGCGCGTACGGGATCCTTCCCTACCCGAAGTGGGACGAAGCGCAGGAGATGTACCTGACCAACTCGCGCGACCAGTACACCGTCCTCGGCATCCCGACCTTCAAGAAGGACGAAGACCTGACCCTGATCGGCACGATCGTGGAGGCGCTGTCCGCGGAGAGCTGGCGCTCCGTCTATCCCGAATACTACGACATCGCACTCAAGGGCAAGTATTCGCTCGATCCGGATACGTCGAACATGGTGGACCTGGTCCTCGCCGGACGGAACTACGACTTCTCCTTCCTGTTCGGAGAAGCGGAGTGCGTCCGCATCCCGTATCTGTTCCGCGATATGATGATGGACCGCGACATCAATTTCGCCTCGCGCTACAAGAGAATGGAAAAATCCCTCAAAACCAACATGAAGAAGCTCCGGGGCTATTACGAATGACCGGATCCCCCGTGATCGCTTTGACAGCGCAGAAAAACGCCTCCGCCGGACGGCAGCGGGAGCGTTTTTCTTGTGTTCCGCCGGGACAATCCCGATTCCCCCTTGACTTGTATCCGTTTTTTCGGTATAATCAGAGAAAAAGAGGCGCCGCGCCCCTGCAGCGTCAGCCGCCTCCGGACGGATCCGGGAATATCCATGCGAGGGAAAACGATCATGAAAAAAGTCAGCCTGAAAAAGAAAATCCTGTATTGGTTCGACAACCGGATCTCCGGCGGCAGCATGGGGCTGATCCGGCTTCTCGCCATCCTCTCGCTCATCGTCGTGCTCCTCGTCGCCCTGATCATCTTCCTCTTCGGGCTCAACGGCGAGGACGGTTTTCTCGCCGCCTTCTGGGACAGCGCGGCGACCGTCATCAACGCGTGGATGCCCTCCTTCGAGGACGGCGGGATCGGGTATCTGATCCTGATGTCGGTCTCCGCCATCGCGGGCCTCTTCATCACGAGCATCCTCATCGGTATCATCTCCTCCGGCATCGAGGAGAAAATCACCAGCCTGAAGCGGGGATCGTCCGCGGTCATCGAAGAGGATCACATCGTCGTGCTCGGCTTCTATCCGGGGGAATACACCCTGATCCGGCAGCTGATCCTCGCCGCGGCGGAGGAGCCCTGCTGCATCGTCGTGGCGGACGACATGGAACAGGAAGAGATGCAGCAATACATCGCGGACAACATTGAAAAACCGAAAAACGTCCGGATCATCTGCCGGACGGTGGATATCTTCGACCCGAAGGCGCTGGAACGGTGCTCGCTTTCCGCCTGCCGCTCGATCATCATCAGCCCGACGGACGATTACCGCACCACGCGGGCCCTCCTCGCCGTGTCCGCGATCATCAGCCCCGAGACCTCGAACGTCCGCGTCGGCGCCGTCGTCTCGAAGCCGGAATACCGGTTTCCGCCGTCCATCGCGGCGAAGCACAACGTCACGACCCTGCAGACGAACGAGATCGTCGCCAAGATCATCGCGCACTCCTGCACCCAGTGCGGGCTCTCCGTCACGTTCCGGGAGGTTTTCAACTTTGAAGGCTGCGAGCTCTATTCGGTGGCCCTTCCCGCGGCCGGCATGACCTTCGAGGAGCTGACCCAGCGCGTGGACTGCGCCGTCCCCGTCGGGATCTGCAGCGCCGGTGGGATCCGGATCAACCCGCCGAAGGACACGCGCATTTCCGAAGACGACCGCATCCTCGTCTTCACGGAGGAGGACGACACCGCGAAGCTGGTCGAAGCGGCGAAAACGCGGGAATTCGCGCTCGATCCGGAGCATCGTCCGGAGAAGAAAAAGGAAAAGGTCACCGTCATCGGCGGTCTGGAATCGCTCGGCACCATCCTGTACGAGCTCCCGGAAAACGTGTCCGAGGTCACCCTCAACATGGTGAGCGAGCCCGACCGGGAGGCGGTGTTCGCCGCGATCTCCCGCCGCAAGAAGCCGTTCCTCGTCAATTTCTCCTCGGAAAACCTCCTGCAGGAGAAGACCATCGCGCAGCTGGCAAAGCAGTCGGAGCACATCGTCATCCTCTCGGACTACACCAAGGAGGACGACGAGGCGGATATGGACACGATCTTTCTCCTCCTGAACCTGCGGGACATCCGCACGCGGCTCGGCCTCTCGTTCAGCATCACCGCGGAAATGCGGAAGGAGCACAACCAGCACCTCGTCGTCACCGATGACAACACGGACTTCGTCGTCTCCTCCAACATGTCCTCGCTCTTCCTCGCCCAGCTCGCGGAGAGTCCCGAGCTGATCGACGCGTTCCGCGAGCTGCTCTCGAACCGCGGGAACGAGCTCTATCTGCTCGAAGCGGGCGGGATGCAGTGCGCGGGCAGGCTGACGACCGCGGAGATCCGCAAGATCGCGCTGGAGCAGCGCATGGTCGTCATCGGATACATCTCGTCGGAGACCCGTCAGAGCGTCTTCAACCCGCCCCTGAACGAAGAACTCGAGCTCGCGGAGGACGACTGCCTGATCGTCCTCGCGGAATCGTGAGCGGAAATCAACGAAATCAGCGCCTTCCCGGCGAAAGGAGATCCCCCATGAGCGAACGTTATCAGAAAATGGTCCTTCTCCACTCCAACGACATGCACGGCGATTTTCTCGCCGAACAGGTCGACGACCGCCTGATCGGAGGGCTTTCCCTGCTGTCGGGGTACCTCTCCAAGGTCAAGGCGGAAGAGGAAAACACCCTGTACTGCATCGCGGGCGACATGTTCCGCGGCTCCGTGATCGACGCGGAGTACCACGGCATCTCCACGATCGAGATCATGAACATGCTCTGCCCGGACGTGGTGACGCTCGGCAACCACGAGACCGACTACGGGGTGGCGCACCTGCTCTTCCTCGAAAAATGCGCGCGCTTCCCCATCATCAACGCCAACATGTACATCAAGACCAACGGCACGCGTCTGTTCAACCCCTACGTCATCAAGGAAGTCGGCGGGATGAAGATCCTCTTCATCGGGATCCTGACGGAGGAGGTCATCGCCCAGACCAAAAACGAGCCCCTCATCGGGACCATCCTCGACGTGGAGGACGCGGCGACGGAGGTCGGGCGGATCTGCAACGCCTACCGCTCGCTCGACATCGACTTCACGGTCCTGCTCACCCACATCGGCTTTGAGGAAGACCGGCAGCTGGCGGCGAAGCTGGATCCGGACTGGGGCGTGGACATCATCATCGGCGGGCATTCCCACACCTTCCTCACGGAGCCCGTGCAGGTGAATCAGACCCTGATCGTGCAGGCGGGCACCGGGACCGATCAGATCGGGCGCTTCGACATCATCGTCGACACGGAGGAGAACTGCATCTCCGACTGGTCGTGGCAGTGCGTTTCCATCGACGGGGACACCTGCCCCCGGGACGAGGAGCTCGAAAAGCTGATCGACCGCTACAAGACCAAGACGGACGAAAAACACAGCCACATCATCACCCGCTTCAAGCGGCAGCTGACGCATCCGGACCGGAACCGCGAGACGGAGCTCGGCGGCCTGATGGCGGATGTGTTCCGCAACAGCCTCGGCGTCGACCTCATGCTCCTGGCCTCGGGCAGCATCCGTTCGACCGCCATGGGCCCGGTGGTCATGCTCTCCGATCTGCTCGAGTGCTTCCCCTACGACGATCCGGTCCACATGATCCGGGTCTCCGGCGAGCAGCTGAAGCGGATGATCCTCTACATGCTCCGCGACGAGGTCTGGGAAGGTGCGCACATCCTTGCAGAATGGACGGACGAACAGATGAAGGCAAATGCAGAACGCGGCCTGTCGGATCCTCTGTGGGAAGTGATGGGCGAAGGCGCTGCATATCATGTAAAAGGGGCTTTGCC
>JAFYBI010000378.1 GCA_017540285.1 Clostridia bacterium
CGGGAGGCGTTCGTCGCCCTTGAAATTGCCGAGCGGGAACATGATGTTTTCGAGGACCGTCATGTGCGGATAGAGCGCATAATTCTGAAACACCAGGCCCACGCCGCGCTTTTCGGGCGGGAGATCCGTGACGTCTTCCTCGCCGAAATAGACGCGCCCCTCCGTGGGGACTTCGAGCCCGCTGATCAGGTTGAGCGTGGTGCTCTTGCCGCAGCCGGACGGGCCGAGCAGACCGATCAGCGAACCGTCCGGGATCTCAAAGGTGAGGTCGCTCGCGGCGGTCACTTCCGTTTTGATCTTCTTGTTCAGGTTGGGAAACCGTTTCGTGAGGTGTTCGAGTACGATCTTCATAAGCCGCATCCTCCCGATGATGCTGTGGAATGATGTCAGAAAAAGAATCCGGTGAGATAGGCAGCGAGGGCTGCCGCGGTCGCGACGGCGATGAGGGGCAGATCAAACCATGCGAGGGCCAATGCAACAGCGGCTCCGACCGCCGAGGGGACGACGCCGCCCGCGCTCGAGAAGACGGCGGGGACCGTCATCGCCGCGAGGACCGCATAGGGGACGTAATCGAGGAACGAACGGATAAAACGGGATTCGATCTTTTTCCGGAAAAAGGCGAAGGGGATCATCCGGATGAGGTAGGTCACGCCCGCCATGACCGCGAGGGAGAGGAAGAAGTTCATGAATCCTCACCTCCGATCGGAAACAGGAGCGCCGCCGCGGACGCCGCGATCAGGGTACAGAGAATCACGGAGAATCCGCCGGAGAGCGCCGGGATCAGGATGTGGGAAAGGACGCTCAGCGCCGCCGCCGCGAGAGCCGCAAACAAAACGCCACGCCGCTTTCGGGCCGTCGGGACCACGATCGCGATGAACATGCCGTAGAGCACGATGCCGAGCGCCGCGGAAATGCGTTCGGGAAGGATCTCGCCCGCCGCCGCGCCGAGAGCGGTCCCCGCGATCCATCCGGCGGCTGAGATGAGGATCACGCCTGCCATATACGAAAACGTCAGGGGAACCGGCTCCGCCGCGCACACCGCGAAGATCTCGTCGGTGATACCGAAGGATGCCGCGAGCCGTTTCGGCAGGGTGAAGCTCTCCGCCGTCTTCTGCGAGAGGGAGAGCGACATCAGCGCGTAGCGGAGATTGACCGTCAGCTGTACGAGCGCGAGCTCCGCAAGACCGCCGGCGGCAGCGAGGATCTCCACCCCGGCGACCTGCCCGGCGGAGGTGACGCATGCCGCGGAGATCAGGGTCGCCTGCCAGACGGCAAGTCCCGCCCGGACCGCGAGGATCCCGAAGCCGAAGGACACGGAGAGATACCCGAGTGCGATGGGGACGCCGTGCAGGAGTCCGCGGAAAAAGTTTTTCGTCATACGCCCTCCGAGAGATACAATCGTTTCAAAGCGTCCCGTTCCTTGTCCCCGATGCCGAGGCCGTCCCGGAGGAAGCCGCCGAAGCCGCCCCACCGATCGTTTGCCGCCCGGTACGCCGCGTCGAGATAATCCGCCTGCGCCGTAAACATGAACCGGAGGGCCCGCTCCGCGTCGGGACCAAACATGCCGTGTTCGGCGAGCGCCTCCTCCGTGAGTCTGGCAATGCCGCCGGCGAGATACCGGTTGGTGGCGAGATAATCCGCGCGGATCGTCTCACGGTCGACGCCGAGGAGCTCCTCGACGATCACCGACGCGAATCCGGCGCGGTCCTTTCCGGCGGTGCAGTGCCAGAGGATCGCCCGCTCGCCGCCGTTCAGGAGTAGCCGCACGAACGCGGCGTATCCCGTCAAGGCCGCGGCGGAGGTGACGAATCCCTCATAGGTGCGGCACATATACCCCTTCGCGAACGACGGGCTTTCCATGAGGATCCGCAGGGCTTCCCGGTCCGACGCCTCTTCGCGCGTCACGCCCGCCGAAAGATCCTCGATGATCGGCAGAACGAGCGCGCGCACACCGGGGATCGCGGGATCGGGGACCTCCGCCCTCTCCTTATCCGAACGGAAATCGACGACGGCGCCGACAAGGCTCGCGAGAATCTCCCGGTCATGCGCCGACGCCGCGGCAAGATTCCCGCTGCGGATCAGCTTGCCGGAACGGATCGTCCGGCCGTCCGCGGCAGGCATTCCGCCGAGATCGCGCGTATTGGGAAGGGATTCGAACGGCAGAGAGCGGCTCATGGATCCTCCTTCGGTTCCGGATGAAAATCGGGCAGATTCCCGGAAATATGCTGTTCATCTGCATCATTATACCGCCTTTTGCTCCCGCTGTCAACCCGGAGAAGAGAGACGGAACAAAAAAGCAGGACTTGACAGAACCGCCGCGGCGCGTTACAATGTAGGGGACAACATCTTTCCGTGAGGAGGAGACCGCGATGACCGCGATGAACACGACCCGCATCCCGGAGCGTTATCGGATCCCGCGCGAGGGAGGCGGTACGCTCGAAGAATTCCATTATGAGTACGGCGGCGAGAAAAAGCGCGCCCTCGTCTATCTGCCGGAGGCTGCCGGAAGCGATCCCGGACGCCGCTTCCCCACCCTGACGCTGTTTCACGGCGGCGGGGACAGCGAGGATTCCTTCTTCGGAGGGCTGGAAGGCGCCTCGCCCTTCAAGCCGATGCTCGACTGCATGATCGCCGAGGGGACGGTTGCCCCGGTGATCGTCGCCGCGCCCACGTATTATCACCGTGACACGGAAGGCGCAAAGAAGCATGCCGGCGACGCGATGCTGCTGACCGAAACCTTCCACCGTGAGGTGAACGAGGCGCTGTTCCCCGCGCTCGACGCCGCATACCCGACGATCCCGGACCGGGACTGCCGCGCCGTCGGCGGCTTCTCGATGGGAGCCGAGGCGACGTGGAGCATGCTGGCATGGGGCGGGCAGAACGTCCGGTATTACCTCCCGATGAGCGGGGACTTCTGGGCGGTCGCCGTCAAGGGCGGGCTGGATTTCACATCCGAGACCTGCGACCGGCTGATCGAAGGGATCCGGACTTCCGGGCTCAGACCGTCGGATTACGAGGTTTTCGCGGCGACGGGGACCGAGGACATCGCCTATCCCGCCATGCGGCCGATGGTCGAGGAGCTCCTGACGCGCGCGCCGTGGTTCACTCCGGCGGAGGACGGCGGGAATCTCGCATGGGCGGTCTCGCCCGGATGGCACGGGTACGAATGGTGCTGGGACTACCTCGCGATGGCCCTGCCCCGCTTCTTCCCGACGGAGAAATGAGCGAAACGATGAAAAGGCTGCCAAAGCAAAACGCCGTGGCAGTCTTTTTGTTCATGTTCATTCCTCATCCACGGAATAGCGGAACGCGGTAAAGGACGCTTCCCCGCCGGATTCACGGGACGCAAAGCAGAAGAGACCGATCCGCACGCCCGTGAAGTGGTCGAGGCGGTAGACCAGACGATGGGCTCCCCCGAGCGGATGCCAGTCGCCGTCCTTCCGGATCTCGAACCATACCCTGTCGGCAAGATCGCGGAAATCAAAGACGGCCCGGAGGGTGAGCGCCTGTCCGTCCAGCGGGAGCTTCGCGCGCTCGAAGAAGCCTTCGTCGGTCTTCTCGCGCATCACGGCGAAGAAGGCGTCTCCTTCCCGCAGGATCCCGGCCTCGGCGAAAAGTCCCTGCAGCGCGACGATGCCCGCCGTGTCGCCGTCCCGGAGTCCGCTGCCGTCGACCGTGACCTGCGCCGCGCATCCGGGTCCGAAGGTCCGCATGGTCAGGGTATTCTTCGCGTGCTCCGCATCGGGATCGCATCGACCCGTCCGGATGTTCAGCGATCCGCCGCCGAAGCCGACAAGCGGCAGATCCGGTTCGTGGTTCCACTCCCATTCGGGGAAGAGCGTCCCGGAGACGAAGTCGTCGGAGACATGGAGGGGACGGCAGGAATAGTCCGGCCTCGTCGAGGGGACTTCGACCGCATGCGGCGGGGAGGCAAAGCGGGGCGCGCCGTTCTCCCACGTCACCGGGACCAGGACCGGGATCCGCCCGACCGCGCCGTGATCCTGAAAGAGCATGGCGTACCAGTCGCCGTCCGGCGTGTCGACAAGGCCGCCCTGCGCGACGCCCTGCCGGTGAAAGCCCATGTCGTCCTCGAGCACATCCCCGCCCGTCCATTCGCCGTCAAGGGAATCGGCCGTAAAGACCGCTTCCGTGCGCATATGTCCGGCCGGCCAGTGGATCAGGGTCAGGACGTATTTCCCGTTGATTTTATAGAGATGCGAGCCCTCATAGCCGAGGCCGTACACCTCGTCCCGCACGATGACGCGGTCGAGTCCGCCGGGCTTCGGGCGCGAAAGATCGTCTTCCAGCTCGGTCAGGCGGATCTCGCGGCCGCCGTAGGCGATATAGACCCTGCCGTCGTCGAAGAGGAGCGAGGAATCGTGATAGAATCCCTCCATCGGATGGGACGTCCACGGTCCTTCGACGGCATTCGCCGTGAAGTGATAGCTCTTG
Source organism: Clostridia bacterium (assembly GCA_017540285.1). GTDB lineage: Bacteria > Bacillota > Clostridia > Oscillospirales > CAG-272 > UMGS1696. The sequence goes on from JAFYBI010000378.1 coordinate 4,453, forward strand.
TGCGTGTCGTTTGCGACGAAAACGACGTGGAAAACGCCGTCATGATATCGCAGCGTCGCCGCCCACATGCCCTTCGAGTAGATCGCGCCGTCCTCCATCCGCTGCGCGGGCGTATGGTCGAGCGCGTCGTACACATGCGCGGCGGTCTCCCAGTGCACGAGATCCCAGGAGCGCAGTATCACGCCGCCCGGGAAGAAGTGCATGGTGGTGGAGATCATGTAATAGACGTCACCGACGCGGATGACGTCGACGTCCGGGTAATCCGCCCAGATCACGGGATTCGAATGCATATCTGCCTCCTCAGACAAGATCGGCGGTGCCCTGCCCGGCGTCCTCCTCGAGCGGGAACGCACCGTTCGGACGGAGCGAAAGGACCGACGCGGGGATCTTCCCCCGCTCCGACCTCTTCCGCATGCGGCGGCCGGCGGATAACCATGCGGTCCGCAGGCCCGTGATTTTCTTTGCCGTTCACGGCTCGGCGCCTTCCTCGAAAATGAGGATGCGCACCCCGCCCGGCGCGTCGTGGACCTCGGAGCGGAATCGCTTCCCGCGGAGCGCGGCGGCGAGCGTTTCGCTGTCCGTGAGAAAGGACGGCACCGCGCGGATGGGACCGGGCTCTCCCGTCAGCCGCCCCACGTTCTCGACGTAAAGCGAGCAGGGCTTGCCGTCGGCATCCGTTCCGCGGAAGAGATAGCGGGCCGAAAGAACGCGCGCCTCCCCCGGCTTCTCCGTCTGCACGTCCGCAGCGCCCGGCCGTATCTCGCCGCAAAAGAGCGGGGAGTCGACCCGCCCGCCGAAGGGGATGATCGTCACCGAACCGTCGGGGCTTCGCAGATCGCTGATCCCCGCGCCGTCGATGACGATTTCAAATTCCATGAAGGTTTTCTGCATAGACGCCTCCCGGTCGGATTCACCTTTTCTCTATTATATCATGCGCCCGCGCCGCTGTCAAGGACAAGGAGGGACCTTCCGCGCGAAATCGCGGCAAAAGTGCAAAATCCGCTTCTTTTTCCCGCTCGCTCTTGATTTTTCGTCCCGGATGCGCTATAATGGCGTTGCGTGTGGCTTTCCATCCACCAAATACCAGAAATCACAACCTGCGAGGTATTCACTATGGCTGAATTCAGAGTCGGCGTCATCGGTCTCGGCGGACGCGGCATGGGACACATCCACGGCATTCTCACCGAACGGGACGACACCGTCGTCACCGCCGTCTGCGATACGTACGAGGACCGCTGCGCGAGAGCGGCAAAAGTCTGCAAGGATAAGAAAAACTGGGACGTGGCAACCACCACCGATTACCGCGCCCTGATCGAGCGGGACGACGTGGACGTGGTCTGCATCTTCTCCGCATGGGAAAACCACATTCCCGCCGCGATCTACGCGATGAACTGCGGCAAGCAGGTGGCGACCGAGGTCGGCGGCGCGTACTCCCTCGAGGACTGCTGGTCCCTCGTCGAGACCTACGAGCGCACCCGCATCCACTGCATGATGCTCGAAAACTGCTGCTACGACCGCAATGAGATGATGGTCATGCGCATGGTCCGCGAAGGCGTGTTCGGACGGATCGTCCACTGCGAGGGCGGTTATCAGCACGATCTGCGCGAGGAGATCTCCTTCGGCGCGGAAAACCGTCACTATCGCCTGCGCAACTACAAGAACCGCAACTGCGAGAATTATCCGACGCACGAGCTCGGCCCGATCGCGAAGATCCTCGACATCAACCGCGGCAACCGCATGCTCTCCCTCTCCTCGATGGCGTCCGGCGCGTTCGGTCTGAACGATTATGCCGAAAAGAACCCGAAGGTCAATCCCGAGCTCAAGACCTTCCGCTTCAATCAGGGCGACGTCGTCAAGACGAACATCAAGTGCGCGCGCGGCGAGCTCATCACGCTCACCCTCGACACCACCCTGCCCCGCAACTATTCGAGAAACTTCACCGTCCGCGGCACCAACGGCTATTTCAGCGAGGTCTGCGACGGGATCTACCTCGAGGGCAAGGCTTCCGAATGGGATCACGGCTTCTACGGAAACGTGAAGGAATACCGCAAGGAGTGGGAACACCCCGTCTGGCACAAATTCGAGGTGGAAGGCGTGAAGGGCGGCCACGGCGGTATGGACTGGCTCGTCTTCGACGCGTACTTCGAAGCGCTGAAGAACGGCGAGAACCCGCCGATCGACACCTTTGACACCGCTTCGTGGATGGCGATCACCCCGCTGTCCGAGATCTCGATCCAGCAGAACGGCGCGCCCGTCGACATTCCGGACTTCACCCGCGGCATGTGGACGCACCGTCCGGAGAGCGACAAGAACCACGGGTTCTATGCGCTGGATAAATAAGGACAAGCTCCTCTCTTCCCTGCACGCGCCGCCGTCATTTCTCCTGCTGCTGTACAAAGTAGTACGGAACCTCGCCTACGCGGTCTGGAATCTCGCACTGGCGCTCTGGTACGGCTCCTGGTGGTATCTCACCGCCGGGGTCTACCATGCCCTCCTCGGCGCGATCCGGACCTCTGCCGCCGCATCGCAGAGACGGGGAGGCGACGGGCTCCGCGTGATGACCGCTGCCGGGATCCTGCTCCCGTGTCTCGCGGTCGTCGAGGCGGGGACGGTGGTGCTGAGCATTCATGAGCGCATCGCCGATATCAGGAGCCTGATCCCGCTCATCGTCTCGGCGGCCTTCACCTTCTACAAGCTCATCTATGCGATCATAACGCTTGCGCGCCGACGCCGGGACCGCTCCGCCTCGGACGCGACCCTGCGCTATGCCGCGCTCGCCGACGCCTCGATGGCGATGCTGACGCTCGAACGCACGATGGTCGCTTCGCTCGATGCGGACGGCGCGTCGTCGCAGTTTTACGTCACGATGACGGGTTCCCTCGGCATGGCGGTCTTTCTGGTGATCGCCGCGTCGGGCGTGCGAATCCTGCTCCTGCGCAGGCAGTATGCGCAAAAGACAGAAACAAAAGAACCGCTTTGATTCAGGCGGTTCTTTTCTGTTTGATTTTCCCCGCGATCCACGCGATCCCCCAGACCGCGCAGAAGACGAGGAGGTTGACCGTCACGACGGCGGCGCCGGTCTGCAGCGAGAGAAGGCAGGCCGCAAAGAAGCCGACGATGAAGCAGGCGACCGAGATCACGGCGGAAAGGATCACCGTGCGGCGGAAGTTCCCCGTGAGGCGTATCGCCGTGAGAGAGGGGAAAATGATGATCGCGGAAATCATGATCGCCCCCATCATCTTCATGCCGACGACGATGGTGACGCCGGTGAGGATCGAGAGGACCAGCCCGAAGACATGGGTGCGGATCCCGGCGGCGTGGGCGAAGGTCTCGTCAAACGTCACGGCGAAGATCGTCTTGAAGCTGAGAAGGAACCACCCGATCACGACGGCGGAGAGGAGGATGGAGATGAGCATGTCCTTGTCCGAGATCGTCACGACGGACGCGGAGCCGAAGAGGGACGAACAGATATCCCCCGCCCTGCCTCCGGTGAGGTTGTAGAGGAGCGTGCCGACCGCGACCGCCCCCGTCGAGACCACCGCGCAGGCAGCGTCTCCGTTCAGGCGGCCGTCGTTCCGGGAAAGGCGCAGGATCAAAACCGACGCGAGGATCACGATGGGGATCGAGATCTCCATCGAATAAAGCGATCCGACGCCGGCGCAGGATGCGAGCGCGATGCCGAGAAATCCGACATGCGAGAGGCCGTCGCCGATCATGGAATAGCGTTTCAGAACGAGGCTCACCCCGAGGACGGCAGAGCAGAGGGAGACAAGGATGCCGACCGTGAGCGCGCGTCCGATCACGCGGAGCAGAAACGGGGACGAGAGGATTTCGCCGAGCGTCACAGCAATCCCCCCCTTTCCGCGACGTACAGAGGCCCGTCCGACGGGTGATCCGCGCCGTGGCGGTGCATCGCGTCGTCCGCCTCATCGTCGAGCTTTTCATGGCGGCGGTAGCCTTCGACAGTCCCGTAGAACGAATGCCCGCGGCAGAGCGAGAGGACGTGCTTCGCCTCCCGGAGCGCGCAGGAAACGTCGTGCGAGACCATCATCACCGCGCAGCCGCGTTCGAGGTTGATCCGCCGGATGGCCTCGTACATGCCGTGGACCGCTTCGGGATCGAGGCCCGTCACCGGCTCGTCGAGGAGCAGGAGCGTGTCCGACACGCACATGGCACGGGCGAGCAGGACTCTCTGCCGCTGACCGCCCGAGAGAGAGCTGAGCGTTTTCTGCGCAAGATCCGCCACGCCGAGCATGTCCATGGCGTCCGCGGCGCGTTTCTGGGCGTCCCGGCTCCAGAGAAAGCCGCGCCCGTCTCCGCGCACGCAGCCGGACAGGACCACCTCGCGCACCGAAGCCGGAAAATCCCGCTGGATCTTCGAGATCTGCGGCAGATAGCCGATGCCGCGTTTTTTCAGCGCCGGGGCGACGGAGAGCAGGCCGCCCGCAGGCCTGACCTCGCCCGTGATCGCCTTGAGAAGGGTGCTCTTCCCCGATCCGTTCTCTCCGACGACGCAGAGATAGTCCCCCTCGGCAAGGGTGAAATTGACGTGTTCCGCCGCGACCACGCCGTCATATGCGAGCGTCAGGTCGTGCGATTCGATGAGATTCAAAGCGTTCCCTCCTTCGGGGCATCAGTTGAGAGCGGTTTTCAGGGCTTCGAGGTTGCGCCGGAGCAGATCCATGTAGGTGATCCCCCGCTCGAATTCCTCGGGCGTCACGTTGTGTCCGGAATCAAGCGTGAGCACCTCGCAGCCCGTCTCCCGCGCGACGGCTTCGGCGCATTTTCCGTCCGAAAGCTCGATCACAAAGACCGCGGGGATCTTCTCTTCCTCCACCTTCGTCACGAGAAAGTGGATCGTCGCGAGGGACGCCTCCACGTTCGAAGAGCAGCCGGAAAACGCCGCCTCGTAGTCGAGACCGAGCTCCTTCGCGAGATAGAGGAACGGGAACCGGTCCGCAAAGACGACGGTTTTCCGTTTCGCGCCGTCGACGGTCTCCCGGTATGCATCCCTCATATCGCAGATCTCTTCTTCGTATGCGCGGAGACGTTCGGTCAGCGCATCCTTCTGCGCCGGGCACAGATCGCAGAGATACCGATCGGTCTGCCGCGCGATGCCGAGCAGATTGCCGAACGAGGTCCAGACATGCTCGTCGACCGCTTCTCCGGCCTCTTCTTCCGTCTGCATGCCTTCCTTCACTTCTTCCAAAAAGGTACCCGCGGTGTCGAGCATCCGGCAGGACAGCGGACGGTCTTCCTCCTTCATCGAGGCGAAGAGATCGCTCACCCAGTCCTCGCTCTCGCCC
>JAFYBI010000379.1 GCA_017540285.1 Clostridia bacterium
CCGGCTGGAGGGCGTCGATGAGCTCGGCCTTGAGGGTGGGGTCGATCTCGGCGCGCTGGTAGCTGGACGCCACGTTCGCCGCGACGTTGGCGTAGAACAGAAGCGGGTTGGTGAGCTTGTAGGAGTAGGTGCCGTTGCAGCGGAGGTCGACGGAGAGCTTGTAGCCGAGCTGTTCGTTGACGACGACCTTGAACGGGACCGGGTTGGCGGTGCCGAACTTGTTGTTCGGGATTTCCTTGGTGTTGAAGTAGTAGACGCGCTGATCCTTCGCGGTGTCGCCGCCGAAGGTGAAGCGCTTTCCGATGGTCTTGAAGGTGTCGAGGATGGAGGCGCCGAGGGAGCCTGCGAAGATGGAGGGCTCGGTGGAGGTGTCGTAGACGAATTCGCCGGGTTCGGCGCAGACTTCGACGATCTTGCCCTGCTCGACGATGATCATGCACTGACCGTCGGCGACGGCGATGATGGAGCCGTTCGAGATGATGTTGTCGTTGCCCTTGTTGTTGCCCTTGGTTCTCTTCTGGCCCTTGACCATCAGAGTGTCCGCGTCAAGTGCGTCGCAGTAGAAGAACTCCTTCCACTGATCGGCGAGGGTGTTGCTGACGGAACCGAGTGCTGCTGCGATAAGTCCCATTGTGTGAATCTCCTTTTTTGGATAAATTTTGATGAGGTTTATGGATCAGGGCGCCGATTTTCACGGCGGGTCGTCGGCGGCCCGGATTTCGGATGTGAAAGCTCGGCGGATCAGCCCGCGCCGAGGGTGGCCCAGACTTCGACGTCGCCGGAGTTCGGCGGGATGATGCCGTCGGCGAGCGGCTGCGACGTGTTTGCGTCGGCCCAGAAGGCGGGGGTCAGGTCGGGGTCGTAGGAGGTCACGACCAGTTCGACCTCCCAGGCGGAGGGGATGCGGCAGACCAGGTCTTGGGTCCCGTAGGAGCCTAAGAAGTGGGTCGTCACCGTCCGGCTGTCGGCCATGGCCTTCGCAAATTCGGAGGCGAACGGCGCCGCGTTTTCGCCGTAGGTGATCTCTTTCACGCTATGGGAATACTCGACTCTGAGAATGGAAAGCGTGTTCCGGTCGACCGTGTAGACCGCCACGAGAGGGCTCCCGTCGTCTTCAAAGTAATAGGGGGAGGTCACGGAGAAGGTGACGGTGTATGCGGTTTCGCTGACGTATTCAGGCTCCGCGTCATCCAGATCCCAGAGCAGGAAGTAGTTGTTCCGGTACAACTCCCCGTCGTTATCCACGAGCGTGACGTTCGGCAGATCGCCGAAGTCGTTGACATAGACGGTGGCGCGCATTTTGCCGTCCGCGCTGCTCTCAAAATACACGTCGGTCCCGATCGAGCCGTCTGTGATTTTCCCTTCGGGGGTATTGCCCAGGCGCTCCGCGCGGATGACGTCGCAGCCGTACCGGAAGAACTGCGATTCGCTGACGTATCCGTTCGTGGTGGAACGGAAGAATATCTGCCCGTGCTCCTTGAGCAGAGCGGTGATGAGGTTGGCGCTGATGATCTGCTCTTTCGTGAAGAACATCCCGTCGGCCCGAGCCGCGTGCATGCCGTCCGTCATCCAGAACGCATAGTCCTTCCCGTCGGACGGTACGAGGCCGTCGGCATAGACGGTGTGACCTTCGTCCTCATAGAGCGGATTGTCGCCGTGCCAGAGATAGAAGCTCCAGTCTGCCGGAACGCGGAAGACCCAGTCGTACGTCTGTGCATCCTGCGAGGTATGGCAGGTGACGGTTCGGGTCTTCTGCATCGCCTTCGCGTACGTGTCGGCGAAGGACGGAAGCTCCCCGCCGTATTCCATCGTGTAAAGAGCCGGATAATCGGCGTCATCCTTCTGGATCTCGGTCAGGGCAAGGGTGTTCTTGTCCGCGGTGCAGCGGTATTCGCCTGCGGATGTGCTGACGCGGAAGGTGTATCCGGCGTCCGTTTCAGCCGCCTCGTCCAGCGTGCCGCCCCGAAGCCGTTCGATGATATAGACATTGTTTTCGTCGTATTCCGGATCGTAGGGGGCGGGGATCGCGAAGACGGTTCCGCGGGCTGTGACGCTGCCGTCGTCGCCGATGCTGAAACTCATATCCCTGTTGTCGCCGCTCAGGGGGCTCTTATCGCCGGAGGCTTTGTCCTCCGATTCGGTGAGCCGGACGACGGCGTCGCCGTCCCGGAAGAACCAGGAATCGTTTTCCGCGTATTTGTCGCTCGTGTGGACCTTCACCGATCCGTACTGTTCCGTCAGAACGGTGAGGTAGTTGGCGGCGAGCACGTTTTCGAGGGTGACGGAGGAGATATCCAGCTTCGCCGCCGGGGTGTTCGCCTCGTCGCGCGCCCGGAGGGTGATGTCCCCGCCGGCGTCGATGAGGTTGTAGGTCAGCTCCCGGCACGCCTCGTCGAAGTAGACGGTGATCCCCTCGTCAACGAGGAGCTGCACGAGCCAGGAGGCCGGAACGGTGACGGCTTCGGTGCGTTCGCCCGCTTCGGTCCTGATGTCGAGGGTGAGGGTGCGGGGGGTGTCCCACGCCTTCATGACGTCCTCGCCGAGCTTATCGCCGTTGTAGGCGACGGTGAAGCCGGTCGTCATGCCGCCCTCGTATTCCCAGGCGCAGGACTTGAGGGCGAGGGTGCCCTTGTTGACGACGAAGGTCCCCTTCACCGTAAACGGAACGCCGTCCGATCCCTCCGCGGTCTCCTCGAGGGAGAAGGTGACGTCCTCGTCGTCCTCCGAAACAAAGACGGGCTCGGCGGAGAGGTCGTCGAAGAGGTATTTCGTGATCAGGGTCTCGGAATACTCATCGGTTTCCCGCGGTTCGGCGGTGACCCAGACGTTGATGAGCGGCTCGGCCATCAGGTAGGTGTTGAATCCGAGACCGCGGTAGGAGCCGCTTTCGCTGTGGAAGACCATGGGCTCGCCGCTCTCCTCGTCGTCCATGGAGAGATCGACCGTCTCGTAATAGACCGGGTCGCCGTCCCGGAGCCACACGCATTCGTCGGAGGTGCCGTAAAGATCGCTTGTATGAAGGGTGACGGCGTCGAAATACCGGAGGAGATTCGACATCTTGTTCTGCTCCAGCACTTCGCCCAGGGTGAAGTTGAGCGTGCCGCCCTCGCGGAGCGTGTCGCCGATCACCAGATAGACGAGCTTCGTCTGCCCGTCGCCCGGATCCTGCTGGAACGCGATATAGGCGTACGTATGGTATTCACCGTCCTCGAGGTGGTCGATCACCTCGACGGCGTAGGGCGCGTCCTCTTCCTCGGGGCGCCGCAGCTCCCGCCAGACGCCGAGCATGCCGTTCAGAAACTCCTCGTAGGACGGGAAGGATACGCCCGGGACGCCGTCCCTCTCCTCGCGGACCACGCCGCCGTCGGAGAACCACGCGTCGGGGATGCCGTCCGGATCCTCGTCGGGGAGGAGACACCGGACGAGCGCGTCGCAGGCGGCGTCCGAAAGCCAGGGGGTGCGGCTTTCCGTGCGTCCGACGAGCGCGGCGTAGAGGCCCACGACGTGCCAGAGACCGTTCGGATCGCGCAGATAGCTCTCACCGTTCCCCGTCAGGCCGATGGCGAGCGCGCTCTCGAGGAGCTCATAGTCGATCGTGACCGGAGCGGGCTTGACGTCGGGCGCCTCCGTTTCCGGCGCGTCCGGCGGCGCGGGATCGGCAATCGGATCGGAGATCGGATCGGGCGTGCCGTTGTCGATTTTCTGGATTTTGAAACAACCGGACAGTGCGGAGGCTGCGAGAAGGATTGCCGCGAGCAGGGCGGCGGATTTGCGCAGAACCGAATTCATCAGTGACCTCCGGACGCAGAAATGAGGGGGAGATTCCCCATTCCTCATCATACCACAAAACCCCGCGTTTCACATCGCTAATTTTAGTGAAATCACGCCTGCCTTCGGATCCGCGCGCCGTCCGCGATCAGGAAAAGCCCCCGCAGGGGCCTTTCCGTAATAGGGATAGCAGTGTGTGTCCGGTCATTTGCCGGCGCGTCCCGACGCGTTCCCGGAGATCGCCGCCGCGAACCGGTACGCCGCGAGCAGGTTTTCCCCGGCGGTGAGCTTCTCCTCGAGCCGGATCCCGCCGTCCTCGTCCGCGTCGATCAGGCCGATCCGCCACACGAGGTCCGCCGCGCCGTAGATGGCCGGATTCCGCGTGCCGTCGATCACGACCCCGGCGTCGAGGGCGCTTTCCCGCACTTCGGCGAGGATGTAATCGCCCGTGTCCGCGGCGGGGAAGAGTTCCCCGGTCCGTGCGGCGTCGGCGATGGCGTCCGCGGCGGTGAACCCGCTCCTTGCGAGAAGGGCCCGGACGGTTTCATAGCTGACGGTGTCTTCCGTTTCTTTCAGATAATAGACGTCCTCCCGCTGTCCCGCGCGCGCCGCACCGAGGATCCCGGCGAGGGTGGTCTCCTCGACCCTGGTGATCCCGGGGTCGCGCACGTACACGCTCTTCACATCCCGCAGCGAGCCGAGCGCGGACGAGAGCGATTCGCTGAACGCCCCGCGGTTTTCCGCTGTCAGGTCGATCTTCTGGTAGAACCCGGCGAATTTCTCCCGCGCCCATTCGTTCCCGATGCGCGAGAGGATCAGCTCCATCATGCCGCTCGTATAGACCGCGTCGAACTGCACGTCCGCGCCCTTCACGCCCCGGTTGTACGCCGAGAGGAGCCGCGACGCGCTGTGCTCCCCGAGGCCCGCCGTGATCCGCTCCATCGCGCCGACGGAGAGGGCCCGGGGAAGGGGAGGCTCGCCGTCCGGTTCCCGGATATCGCAGAAGAGGGCCGCGGCGCAGGTGTCGATGACCGACAGGGACCTCACGGTCAGCACTTCGTCGGCCTTATAGCGGGAGAGCTCGCGCCAGAGTTCGTCCGACACCCGGCGGGCAGCCTGCCGTCGGAAGAGCTCGAGGCTTCCCCCGCCGATCGCCGCGCGCGCATCCTCCGCGCCGATCTCGGAGAAGAGGGTCGAGAGGGCGGCGAGGTGATCGGAGACCGTGACGGAACCGGAGAGATTCAGGGAACGGGCGTCCGCGCCGGTGAGAGAGGCGTAATGCTCGATGACGTCCGTGTAGCCGGTGTTCTGCGAAATGATCGGGTTCGTGAGGCACACCGCGATGATGGCGGCGCAGAGCGACCACGACGCGATCCGGGGCAGGAACCGGCGGTGCTTGCGGTGGGAAATGCTCGTGAGGCGGGTCTTGAGCTGCCGGCCGCGCAGGGACATGTGGCAGCCCGCCTCGGCCGTCAGGGTGTCGAACGCGCATCCGCGGCAGAGCATCATGGCGTATTCCGTCCCGGGAATGCCGCAGGATTCGAGCGTCCGCGTGTCGCAGAGGACCTCGATGTCCTCGCGCAGCATCCGGCGGACCGCCCAGATCAGCGGATTGTACCAGAACAGGCAGTTCACGAAGGTGGAAAAGACGAGCAGGGGGTTGTCGGCGTAGCGGAAGTGGGTCAGCTCATGCGACAGAACGATCGCCGCCTCCCGCTCGCTTACGTCGTCGCGGAAAATGACGGCGGGCTTCAGGCATCCGACGAGCATCGGAGCCGGGCCGCAGAGAAGGGGTGGGAGCCGTTTGGCAGGGATGCCGAGCCGCGCGCCGATCCCCCGATACAGGGCGAGGAACCGTTCGTCCGCGCAGGGCTCCGTGAACGCCAGCGCGCGCCGCTTCGCCCTTTCGTAGACAGCGAGCGAGACGCCGAGCGTGAGAACGATGCCGCCGAGCCAGACCGCGAGGATCTGCATGTTGACCGCGTCCGCGCCGAGGGAGGCGTCCCCGCCTTCGGCAAAATACGCGCCGAGCTCCAGTGGCCGGTCCGCGCGGACGGGTGCTTCCGGGTCTGCCTCTTCCGCTCCGCCGTCCGGTTCCTTCACGAGAACGTAGGGATTTTCCGCCGCTTCGCGGGTCTCGGTCCGCGTGCGCATCTCGTCGGTCACGTCCTCGCGGATGGCGTACATCAGATCGCGTCCGGCCGGGATGAAGTTGTAGACGGAGACGGGGCTTTCGGGAAACACAGGGCAGAGAAGACGCGCCAAAAGGACGGTCCAGAGCGCCATGCCGATGCGCGGGGGGATGCGGCATTTGAAGAGGAGCCTGACCGCGATGAGGATTGCTGCCGTCACGGAGGAAAAGATCGTTACCTGCTCGAGAAGCAGAACAAAAAATCCGGACATAATGCCTCCGTCAGCCGTCGATCAGCCGTCGATTTCCCGGAGGATCTCGATGATATCCTTCCGTTCCTTTTCCGTAAGGTTGCCTTCCCGCACGAGGGAGGCCATGAGATTGTAGGCGGAGTTGTCGAAAACGCGCTTGACGAACGAATCGACTTCGGACTTGACGCAGTCGGACTTGGAGGTCTTCGGCGTGTATTTGTAGACGCCGGTGGACTTGTCGATCTCGACCGCGCCCTTTTCCGCGAGCCGGATGATGAGGGTGCGGATCGTCGTGTTGGACCAGCCGGTCTGTTCCGCCAGCCCCTGTACGATCTCGCCGAGGGTCAGACCGCGTCCGGTCCGCTCGCAGCCCTCCCAGAGCACCTTCATGATGCTCCACTCGGCCTCGGATATCTTGACGGTTTTTCTTCTTCCTCTCATTGCGTATCACTCCTTGCATCGCCCGGCATCCCGCCGGAGAGGATTCGGTTTCTTCTGATTTGATTATACCCGAAATCGTTAAAGTTGTCAACGGGCAGATGAGACAATTCCGGGGGGCGGAATTTGGGCGAAACGCCGGAGAACAGGGAAAGGACCGCCATCCGCGGCGGGAAGGCGGTCCCCATTGAATCGTTCTGAGAAAGCGCGGCTTATTTCCTCTCCGCGAGATACGCCGCCATCGCGTGCGCGGCGATGTTTCCCTCGCCGACCGCCTTGGCGATCTGGTAGGGACGCCCGGTGCAGTCGCCAGCCGCATAGCAGCCCGCGAGGTTCGTCTTCATCTCCCGGTCGACCGCGATGTGCACCCCATCGAGCGCGAGTCCCGGGACCAGCGACGCGGGGGCGACCGCGTTCCGCAGGCAGAAGAGCCCGTCGACGGGGATCTCCCGGCCGTCCCGGAGCACAACGGCGTTCGCCTTGAGTCCGCCCGAGACCTTCACGATCGGGCTGTCGGGCATCTCGATGTTCTCCCCGCGGACGGCGCAGTCCCGGTATCCCGCGAAAAGGTAGACCTTGGCGGCGAGCCCCGCGAGATATGCCGCCTCGTGCTCGAACCGCGCCGCGCCGAGATGGACCGCGATGGTCTTGCCCCTGTACAGGAATCCGTCGCAGGTCGCGCAGTAGCTCACGCCCCGGCCGAGGTATTCCGCCTCGCCCTCGAAGCCCTTGGCCGTGACCGCGCCCGTCGCGAGCAGGATCGACTTCGCCTCGTAGAGCTCGTTGTCCGCGAGAAGCTGGAAGCCCTCGTCGGTTTGGGCGATGAGCGTGACCATCCGGTCGACGGGCTCGAGCGCCATCGCCGCGGCGTGCTCCCGGAACCTCCGGTTGAGCTCCGCGCCGGAGAGGAGCCCGAGACCCGGATAATTCGCGATCTTTTCGGATTTCTCCACCTTGTCGCTGCCATGGGGGGAGCCGAACCAGAGAACGGATTTTGCGAGAAGCTTCAGATTGACGGCGGCGGACAGGCCGGCAGGCCCTCCTCCGATGACGGCGGCGTCGAACATGATATACCCTCCGGATCCTTTTGTTTTGCGGACTGCGTGCCGTTTCCGCATGCAGTATAGCATACCGACGGGCGAAAAGCAAGGGATTTCCCGAAAATCTTCTCCCACCCGCCGCATCCGGGCCGGGGAGCGCGGGCGGATTCGTGATAATTCTCGAAAGTTCGCCGAACTTTTGCGAAATTTCGTGCGGAAAAAATAACCGGAAGGTATTGCATTCCGGAAAGTTTTATGATACAATAGACAGGCTAAGTTGAAAAAACGGGGTCCGATCCCGAAACGACGTACACACGGAGGCTTCCACTTATGGAAATCGCAATCGGCATTCTTCTTATTTTAGCGGCAATCTTTCTCGTCGTCGCGGTGCTCATGCAGTCCGGCAAGAGCCACAACCTCTCCGGCACCATCGCGGGCGGCGCGGAGACCTTCTTCGGAAAGTCCAAGGCCACCACGCTCGACAAAAAGCTCTCGAAGCTGACCACCATCGTGGCGATCGTGTTCGTTCTCCTCGTCCTCGCGTCCTACTTCATGCAGGACACCGTTGACATCCGGAGCCTCGCCGCCAGCACGCCCGCGGTCAGCACGGAGACGGCGGACGACACTGCCGGCGCGGTCCTTGACAGCGCTGAAGAAGCTGCGGAAAACGCGGAAGACGGCGGCAACGACTGAGTTGTCTCCGAAGAAAGCGAAGCCGAAAACACGGCTTCGTTTTTTTTGCCCGGCGCATAAACGCCCGGCGTCCCGGCGACCCTCTGCTGATCCGCCGGACGCAGAAGCCCGATTCGAGTCGGAAGACACGGAAGACAGAAAAGGAGTATTTCATTTTGCCGAGAAAAAATGCGCGAAAGCGCGAAAAGATCATCTCCCGCGCGATGGGGAACCGCGGGAAGACCCATAACCCCGCGCTCGAAGCGTTCGAGAACGCGCGGCAGACGCGGGAAAAGAAAAAGAAAGCCGGACGGGTGTATGCGAGCGACGACCCGATCCGTGACCGGACGGACACCCGGTCCGTCATCACGGGGACCTTCTCGTACAGCGGCCGCGGCTTCGGGTTCGTGACGCCGGACGAGGGCTTCGGCAGGGAGGACGTCTTCATCCCGCCGCGCGAGACGATGGGCGCCATGACCGGGGACCGCGTGAACGTCTCCCTGAAGGGGAAGGGTGCGGACGGCCCCGAGGGGGAGATCCTCTCGGTCGAGCGCGTCAACCGCTCGATCATCGGGACACTGCACCTCGGACGTGGCTGGGCGACCGTCACCCCGGACGCGCGGCGGTTCGGCGTGGAGATCGCCGTGCCCGCAAAGGACGCCGAGCTCGCCGGGGCGAAGGACGGCTGGAAGGTCGAGGTCGTCCCGGCGGAGGAGCCGTTCTTCTCACGCCGGGCCGCGCGGGACATCTTGGCACCTGCGGACATGCCCCGGTGCGACGCCGCGGGACGGATCGCGTCGGTCTTCGGGAACGGCCTGACGCGGGAGGCCAATTACGCGGCGATCCTCGCGTCCTGCGGCATCCGCACGGAATTCCCGGAATCCGTTCTCGCGTACGCGGACGAGGCGGCGCGCGAAGAGCTCGTCCTCACCCCGGGCCGGGTCGATCTGCGGGACCGCGTGATCTTCACGATCGACGGCGCGGGCGCGAAGGACCTCGACGACGCGATCTCGCTTGCGAAAACGGAGGACGGCTGGGTCCTCGGCGTGCACATCGCGGACGTCTCGCACTACGTCCGGCCAGATTCCCCGGCGGAAGTCGAGGCCCGGCTGCGCGGCACGTCCGTGTACTTCACCGACAAGGTCGTCCCGATGCTGCCGGAATCCCTCTCGAACGGCGCGTGCTCCCTGAACGCCGGGGAGGACAAATACGCGCTTTCCGCCGAAATGACGCTCGACGCGCAGGGCCGGCGGACCTCCGTGCGGATCTTCAAGTCCCTGATCCGAAGCCGCGTGCGGGGCGTCTATGCCGAGGTGAACGATCTCTTTGAGCAGGGAGAGGCCAGCCCGTTTGCGGAGAAGTACCGTGCCGTGATGCCGATGCTCTTTGAGATGAAGACGCTCTATGAGCTCCTGGCCGGGAGGGCGAAGGCGCGCGGCGTGCTCGAACTCGAAGACGCCGAGGCCGTGATCGTGCTCGACGACGAGGGCAGGCCCGCGGACATCGTGCGTGCGGAGCGCGGGATCGGCGAAAAGCTGATCGAGCAGTTCATGCTGGAGGCGAACATGGGCGTCGCCGAAACGCTCCTTTCGCTCGGACTGCCGGGGCTCTACCGGGTCCACGAAAAGCCGGACCGAGAGAAGATCGCCGCGTTCGCCGCCTTTGTCTCCGCGCTCGGGATCTCCGCGCACGGCATCACGCCCGCCGGAGCGGAAAAGCGCGAGCCGACGCCGAAGGAGCTGCTGCTGAAATTCGGGCAGATCCTCGACGACGCGGAGGCGCGGGGCATGAAGCCGACGGTGTCGCAGGTCCTTCTGCGTTCGCTGATGAAGGCAAAATACCAGGCAGTGTGCGCGCCGCACTTCGGCCTCGGAGCGGAGAAATACTGCCACTTCACCTCGCCGATCCGCCGTTATCCCGATCTCTTCGTGCACGCGGTGATCACGGCGGTCCTCGAGAAGACGGGACTTGACCACCTCGGCGGGGACGTGACGGTCCCGGGACGTCCGGCAGCGTATTTCGAGGACGCGGCGCCCGAGCGGGGGCTTTCCTCCTCCGACTGCGAGCTCCGCGCGCTCGAGGCGGAGAGGGGGATCGAGGACCTCTATATGACGCTCTACATGGCCGACCGGATCGGGGAGGCGTTCGACGCGACGGTGATCTCCGTGACGAAGAACGGCATGTTCGTCTCGACCGATCAGCTCGTCGAGGGATTCGTCCCGGCATCGGCCTTCCCCGTCGCGAAGACCGACGAAGAGAAGATGACGCTCACCGTCGGCAGGCGGGTCTATACGCTCGGCTCGCGGCTCCGCGTCAGGCTCACGGAGGCAGACGTTTCCGCGCGGCGGATCACGTTTGCGCCCGTCCTCGGCTGATTCGACGCTTTCCTTGTCCCATTCGTGCAAATCGCTCCTTTCCGGGGCGATTTTTTGTCGATATCCATGATTTTTTGCCCGGGGGCAACTTTTCGCCGAAAATCCTTGACTTTCGATGCGCAAAATAGTATTATATAAGTTGCACGATTTTTGCATCTGTGCTGACACCTCCGGAGGTTGCAAAGACCCTCCGGGGTTCCGAAACATCGAAGCGCGCGGCGAAAAATATCCCCGCGGGATGGTCAGGTCCCGTCGGGTAAATATCCCGCGCAAATCGGTTCTCACAACTGAATATCCGATGTTCACATCCGGCAGTTTGAACAAAACCGGGATATGCCTTCATATCTGAGAAATCGCGGCAAGCACGCGGCGGACCCAAGGCGGGCCCTCCGGCGTCAGGAACTCTTTGCGGGGGCTGCGATTCGCCGGGTGTGGGTCTCGCGCAGAGCTGTAAGACGGCTTACGCGGAGTCCGTCGGAAGGAGGCTCTCTCCGCCCTCCGGGGCAGGAGCGGGCGATCCGTCCGCATGACGGGCTCCTGGAGAACGGTTTGTTCTCCGGTGATACCTTTGCCCCGAGGTCTGCCGATTCCATGAACTTTGTATATCGTGTTCTGACTGAATATCGTATTCCACA
>JAFYBI010000380.1 GCA_017540285.1 Clostridia bacterium
CCCGGATCCGCGTCGGAGCCGCGCCCGTGCCGCCCCGGAAGCCGTCGATGGCGATAATGTCCGCCCCGGACCTCGCGATGCCCGAGGCGATGGCGGCGATGTTGTGCACGGCGGCGACCTTGACGATCACCGGTTTCCGGTATTCCGTCGCCTCCTTCAGGGACATCACGAGCTGTCTGAGGTCTTCGATCGAATATATATCGTGGTGAGGCGCCGGGGAGATGGCGTCCGAGCCTTCGGGGATCATGCGCGTCCGCGAGACGTCCCCGACGATCTTCGCGCCGGGCAGGTGACCGCCGATCCCGGGCTTTGCGCCTTGTCCCATCTTGATTTCGATGGCCGCGCCGGCTTCGAGGTAGTCTTCATGCACGCCGAACCTGCCGGACGCGACCTGCACGACGGTGTTTGCACCGTACTTGTAAAAGTCTTCGTGAAGCCCGCCCTCGCCGGTGTTGTAGAGGATGCCGAGCGCTTGTGCCGCTCTCGCGAGGGATTCGTGGGCGTTGTAGCTGATCGAACCGTAGCTCATGGCCGAGAACATCACGGGCATGCTGAGCCGGATCTGCGGCGGCAGGGACGTGTCGAGCGAGCCGTCCGGGAGCCGCCGGATCCCCTTCGGCTTCTTGCCGAGCGTGACCCGTGTCTCCATCGGCTCCCGCAGCGGATCGATCGGCGGATTGGTGACCTGGGACGCGTTGATGAGCATATTGTCCCAGTACACCGGCAGGGGCTTCGGGTTGCCCATCGAGGAGAGAAGGACCCCGCCGCTCGACGCCTGCTTGTAGATCTCCTTGATCGTGTCGCCCTGCCAGTTCGCGTTTTCGCGGAAGGCGTTCGCGTTCTTCACAATCTTGAGCGCCCGCGTCGGGCACAGGCTCACGCACCGCTGGCAGTCCACGCATTTGGTCTCGTCGGAGCGCATGACGCCGCGCTCCTCGTCATAGGAATGCACTTCGTTCGCGCATTGCCGCTCGCATACCCGGCAGGCGATGCAGCGGCTGTCATTGCGCACGACTTCGAATTCCGGCTGGATGTAGGCGATTGCCATCAGTCAGCGCCTCCTTTCCGGTTCAGCGTCACGATCACGGGCTCCCCGCCGACCGGAGCGAAGATGTTCTCCGCCTCCGGCTCCATCGCGCGGATCGCCGCTTCTTCGCTCGCGATATAGACCCGCGATCCCTTTTCGCCGACGACCATCGACCGCAGCTTCAGGCGGTCGTTCAGCGCCATCAGTCCGCCGTCGAAGCCGAGAACGATGGAGAACGGTCCGGTGACGAGCAGGGAGGGGAAGACCGTGCGCAGATAGGTCAGCTTATCGGCCCTCTCCCGGTCTTTCATGGCGTCGATCTTCGACCAGAACGGAGCTGCGACCACCGACGCCGCCTCCCCGAGAGTCAGGCCCTGCCGCCGGAGCAGGTAGTCCATGATGTAGGTGATCACCTCGGTGTCGGTCTGGAGCGTGCACTTGTAGCCGAACATCTCGATCCACCGGCGGTTGGCGTCGTAGGACGAGATCTCCCCGTTGTGCACGACCGACCAGTCGAGGAGCGTGAACGGATGCGCGCCGCCCCACCAGCCCGGGGTGTTCGTCGGATAGCGGCCGTGCGCCGTCCAGGCATAGCCTTCGTATTCCTCGAGGCGGTAGAATTCGGCCACGTCCTCGGGATAGCCGACGGCCTTGAACGCGCCCATGTTCTTTCCCGAGGAGAAGACGTATCCGCCGCGGTTTTCCGTGTTGATCTTCATGACGGTCCGCACGACGAATTCGCGCTCGTCGACCTGTTCCGCCGCGAGCCGCGATTTCAGCGGATCGACGAAATACCGCCAGATCACGGGCTCATCGGTGACCGAGGGGATCTTGCGCGTCGGGATGCGCTCGGAGTTCACGATCTCGAAGCGTTCCTTCAACGATGCCTCGCAGCTTTTGCGCGCGTCGCGGTCCTCGAAAAAGAAATGCAGCGCGTAGAAATCCCGGTATTCGGGATAGATGCCGTAGCCCGCGAATCCGCCGCCGAGTCCGTTTGAGCGCTCGTGCATCGGACGCATGGCCTCCGTGATGAGCGATCCCGGCATCCGGCCGCCGTCCCGGTCGATCACCGCGGCGATGGCGCAGCCGGAGGGAATGCGGATTTGACCTTCCTTTATCATATCGTCACCCTCTGAAAAGTTATGAGCGCTCCGCGCGTGTACGGGTATGAGCGCTCAGCGCGTTATGATTCGCCTGCGGTGAGGTTTGGAAGACGAAGAGAACGTTTCCGTCCCCGAACGCGGTTCAGCCGCTCATCCCTTGCCGGAGGCAGTCCTGCCTGTGCACGTTTGTGAAGCAAATGCATCACTGAAAACAAAACGGCGCCCATCGGGAAGCGGAACTTCCCTATGAACGCCTTTGCTCATTTGTCCGTATTATAGCACAACGCCGACGGGCCTGTCAAGGGATGGCCGTGCATAGAACGCGAAAAATTATACAGGGTGTTCCGCCGGATTTTTGTGCAATCCGGCGAATAGAATCCCCTTGACAAATCTGACCCGTCGGTGTATAATCAGTGCATCAAGGGCAACGGCGTCTTTGCGGAGGTTTTCCGCAGGGACGCTTTCTCATTTGGTTCCGGCACATATTTATACGAAAAGGCAACGGCGTCTTTTCCCGGGGTTCCGGGATCGCCCTTGCCTTTCTTTCATTTCACAGCCCATCCGACGGGCGGCCCAGACGGGCGGAAGGAGCAGATCATGAAAAACCTGACGGACACATTCGGCAGCATGGTATTCGACGACAGAGTGATGAAGGCGGTTCTCAGCGCGGAGGTGTACGCCTCCCTGCGGAAAACCATCGACGAAGGCGCGGAGCTCGACATCGGCGTCGCGAACGCGGTCGCGCAGGCGATGAAGGACTGGGCGGTCGAACGCGGCGCGACCCACTTCACGCATTGGTTCCAGCCGCTCACCGGCATCACGGCGGAGAAGCACGACAGCTTCATCGCGAAGGCGCCCGACGGCGGGGTCATCATGGAATTCTCCGGCAAGGAGCTCATCAAGGGCGAGCCGGATGCCTCCTCCTTCCCCTCCGGCGGTCTGCGCGCCACCTTCGAGGCGAGAGGCTACACCGCGTGGGATCCGACGTCCTACGCCTTCATCAAGGGCAAGACCCTCTGCATCCCGACGGCGTTCTGCTCCTATTCCGGGCACGCGCTCGATAAGAAAACTCCCCTGCTCCGTTCGATGGAGGCGCTCAACAAACAGGCGCTCCGCATCCTGCGGCTCTTCGGACACACCGACGTCAAGAGAGTCAAC
>JAFYBI010000381.1 GCA_017540285.1 Clostridia bacterium
AGATCCCACGTTCCGAAGCCGCCCATCGACAGCCCCGTGACGTAGATCCGATCGTCGTCCACGTTATAGAAGTCCCGGCATTCGTCGATCAGGAGGCAGAGCGTCTCGAGACCGGGTGATTCCGGCGTCACATCGATCGAGTAGTTCCCGTTTTCCCACGGGACGAGGACCCATTGACTGTCCTCCGGGCACTGGGGCGCCAGGACGATGGAGTCGTAGACCGGGGACTCCGGATCGTTGAACAGCGTCTGGATATGGATGAGCTGGCGCTCGTTGTCCGTGCCGCGTTCGCCCGCCCCGTGCAGGAAGATGAGGAGCGGGTACCGCTCGCCGCAGTCGTAATTCTTCGGAACATAGATGCGGTAGGGAAGCGTGAAGCCGTTGTTCTCGAATTTCCGCGCGGCGAAGATGTCGCCGACCTTGTAGGTCTGGGTGCGCTTGACTTTCATCATGGCGGCGGCTCAGAGGGTCACTTCATGCCCGGCATCGCTCGAATCGTAGATGCCCTGCATGAGCTTGGAGGTCAGAATGTTGCGGTCGATGTGGCTCGGGAGCTTCTCGCCCGTCTGCACGCAGGAGACGAACGCGTTGATCTCGTTCTGGAACATCGGGGTGCTTTCGTATTCCGGCTTGTAGCTGTAGAGCTTGCCGTCCTTCGTCGTGTAGACCGTGAAGTCTCCGCCGTACTTCAGACGGATGCCGCCCTTCGTGCCGAGGAAGTCGATGTACTGCTCCGCGACGCCGATGTTCTGCGCCCACGCGCCGTTGAGGGTGATGGTGGGGCCGGTCGTGCGCACGAACGCCGTGACGGAGTCGTCGACGTCGTAGGTGCCGTTCAGGTCCTTCGTGTTCTCCGCCCACATGCTCTCGTAGACATAGTTGGGCATGTCGACGCCGAGCTTGCAGAACGCCTTGCCGGAGACGGTCTTCGGTTCCGGGTCGCCCATGCAGTACATCACGATGTCGAGGTAGTGGACGCCCCAGTCGATGAGCGCGCCGCCGCCCGCGATCTCCTTCGTGGTGAACGCGCCGCCGAGGCCGGGGATGGAGCGGTGCGCGCGGAAGGAAACGTACACGTGGTACACTTCGCCGAGCTCGCCCGCGTCGATCAGCTTCTTGATCTCGTTGACCGCGGTGTTGAAGCGGTTCACGACGCCGATGTTGAGGGTGAGGCCGGTTTCATGCTGCGCCGCCTGCATGGTGAGCGCCTCGGCATAGGTGCGGGCCGCGGGCTTCTCGCAGAGGACGTGCTTTCCGGCGTGGAGGGCGTCGATCGCGATGATCGGGTGCATCTTGTTCGGGGTGCAGACGGAGACGGCGGTCACCTCGGGATCCGCGAGGACGTCGTGATAGTCCGTCACGGCGATGCCGCAGCCGTATTTCTGAACGGCGGCTTCCGCACGCTCGGGGATGATGTCGCAGAAATACTTGATTTCCGCATCCGGGCAGTTGAGGTAGGACGGGATGTGCGCGGAATTCGCGATGGTACCGCAGCCGATAACGCCGACTTTGATCATGGTGAAATCTCCTTTACGGATAAAAATTTCCGGTTGTGCGGGGATATTCCCCGTTTCCTCCATTATAGCACAGGTGCGGGGAAATTACAACCACAAATTTGCGTGTTTTTCGCTTGACACCCAGGGGCGGATATGATATAATATCCCTGTTCGCGGGCCATTAGCTCAGTTGGTCAGAGCTCCCGGCTCATAACCGGTTGGTCCCGGGTTCGAATCCCTGATGGCCCATAGAAAAAAGATCCCCTCGGGGATCTTTTTTCTATGGCTTTCAAGGTGAGACACGGATGGAGTTTCCGCGCTTCGCGAGTGAAACAAGCCAAACGAAGCACGGAGGGCTGCATACGCGATCCCGCTGCATGTCCCGGAAACTCCGTGGCGACGCAGTCGCCGGGGGTTCGAGTCCCTGAGCGAGTGAGTCTTTCTCCTTCTCGGGGATCTTTTTCTGTGGGTCATCAGGATTGAGAAGACGGATGGAGTTTCCGCAGCCGCGCGAACGATACCGCTGCACACAGTACGAAGGGCTGCACGAGACGGACCGCTGCACGTCCCGGAAACTTGGGTTCGAGTCCCTTTCATGGACTGCTAAGGCGATCTCCTCGGACATCGCCCGGGAAATCTCCCCGGCACCTTTCCGGGAAAATTAACTCTCCGGAAATCATGGAGGAAATACGGATTGCCGCGTCGCAGGCTTTGCGACCTGCACCTCGCCATGACACATTTTGTGCAGCGAACCGAAACAGCGTGCCCGCGGCAAACGTGCGGTCATCGTCCGGAAATATCCGTTCTCTCAAACAAGGTGTCATTGCGAGGGCGTAGCCCGTGGCAATCCGTTCCCCTGCATGCGCCGGACGGTTCTGTTCGGGAAACGACGGCCCTCCGGCAGGGGCACGCTTCCCTCAGGACGGCCGCAGCTTCTTCCACAGGCGGTGGAGGAAGACCACCATCATCCCGCGGGTGCATGGCTCGTCGAGCTGAAGCCCGTCGCCCGTGCCGCGGAGGATGCCCTCTTCCACGGCCCATGCCGCCGCCTCGTCATACCACCGGGGCGGGGCTTTTTCCGCCCCCGGGACATTCGCGACGCCGATCAGGGACGACGGATCGACGGGGACGCCGTTCTCGCGCACTTCGAAATGCAGATGCACGCCGGTCGCGCGGCCCGTCTGACCCTCGACGCCGACCGGCTGACCCGCTTCGACCCGGTCTCCCTGCGCCACGGCCCGCGAGGCGAGGTGGCAGTAATAATACATCCGCCCGTCGTCGCCGAAGAGGGAGACGTAATTCCCCCACTCCGACGTGCGGTTCATCGGATCCGTCACCATCCGCGACTGCGTCACCGAGCCGGATACCGCGGCGCGCACCGTGCGGTCGGCGTCGAGGAGCGGGACAAGATCGATCCCGCTGTGCACGGAGGACGCGCCGGTGAAGGGATCGGCGCGCAGGCCGAAGGGGGAGGTCACGCGGACGCCGGACTCAAAGGGAAGCGTCATCGCGCTCGTCTCCTTCCGGCTTTTCCTCCGGCTGGGAAGCGGGCCCGGGCTCCGTCTGCCTGCCGAGGACCGTGAGCGCGTTTTTGAGCGCGTTCGGGACGGGCACGCCCATGAGGACCATGTTTTCGAGGATCGACAGACCGTCGTTGACCGTCAGCGAGATCGCGGCGGCGTCGCGGAGAAACGTGGAGCCCGCGCCGATGACCGCGTCGAGGCGGACGGCGACGAGGACGATCAGGAGCATCATGCCCTTGCGCAGCAGTCCCTTGAAGCCCGCGCGGCTTTCGAGGCGGCCGTCCGGGGACTTCGGCGAGCGATGGAAAATGCCCGCGACGAGGAGGCCGGTGATATAATCGATCGCCATGAAGACGACGAGGGTGACGAGCGCGGCGTCCCAACCGCCGAAGAGGGAAGCCGCCGCGGAACCGATCAAGCCCGCCGCGGTGAGAATACAGTTTTTCATCAATGAGAATTCCTTTCCGCGCACCGTCAGAGAGTGAGGTGCGCCTTTTCTATTTCCGAATGCCTTTCCCGCAGACCGGCCGTGCGGCGGCAGCCCCGGCGGTGGGGCACAGCGGCGGGCGCGGGAGACGCCGGATCCGCATGAAGCGTCCGGCAGGATTATGTAATAGCAGGATATGCGTTATCCCGCTTCCCGTGCGTCGGCGAGGACGCGGATCAGCTCTTCGAGCGCACGGACCCGCGCGTCGATTTGGGCGATCTCCATCGCGGGACGGGTGAGGATCCGGACGGCGTCTGCGGCGTCGGACGGGCTGAGCGCATCCGACGACCCGATCCGTTCGATGTTGAACGAAACCTTCGTCTCGGCGGGAATGCGGAAGGGGCCGCTCCAGCCGCCGAAAAACAAGCCGTCCGGCAGGTAGGCCGTCACGCGGAAGCCCTCGGCGACGTCGACCGCGGCGTCGTAACGGAACGCGAGGCACGAGGCGGTGCGGACGGATCGCGCGTCCTCTTCTTCGCGGAGACGGCCGTTTTCGGGGACCCACCGGCCGGAGACACAGACGGGGGAGAGCACGCCGTCAAGAACGGCTGTCATGCGGTCCGCGAGGATCTCCTCGGCTTCGGCGACTGCCGCGACGGCGGTGAGCATGGAGGTCGAGACGAACGAGAGGCTCTCGGCGACGGAGGCGACTTCCGCGGCGGTGCGGGTGGGGATGCGGACCGCGGCGGCATAACGGGCGGCATCGTCCGGCGTGAGGCGTCCCTTCGGCTCTTCGTCGGCGGCGATGACGAGCACGAACGGGGTATCCGCGGGGACGGCGAGGGCGGGGCGGTCCTCGGAAACGGCGAGCGGCGCGCCGGTCTCGTCGAATCCCGTGACACGGAAGCCGGGGGAGGCCTCGATGCGGAGCGGGTAGGGGTAGGTGAGAAAATCGGCGGTGCGGACGCGTCGGCTGTGTTCGCGCCGGACGGGAGCGGGGAATTCGGCCGGTCCGGGGATCCACGTGCCGACCTCGCAGGGCGGGATGCGCGCACCGTCGGCAAGGGCGGCGAACTGCGCGTCGGAGAGGGTGTGTCCCGGCGGCCTCGACGGGTCGCGCGCGGGCATGCCGGAAATATGGGGGATCTCTCCCGGAAAGGGGAGGGAATCGGGGGTTCGGGAATGTTTCATGGAAATCTCCTTTTGATTCATCGTCTGCTTGTTTCGGTTTTGTCAGCGTTCTCGGTCCGTCAGGCGAAGGCGCGGCCTGTTCCGAAACGCGGTCCGGGGCAAAGATCCCGTTTCGAAATAAGAGCCGAAGCGGTACATTCGCTTGACGAATATGATTATAACGCATTTATTCGGAAATGTCAATAGGTAAAAGCGTGATTATAATATAAAATTTCTTTGAATCAAAAATCTCTGTCCTGTGCAGGTTCACCATGCCGTGTGGGCGAACGGCGCGGGGATCACGAGAGCTTTCCCTCGTTGTCCTCTCCTGCCGCTGCCGTCCGGGATTTCCCCGTCCCTTTCCCGCCCTCATCTCCCGTCCCCGGCGAATTCCCGTGCGCCGGCGCGCGTTTTTTCCTTCCGTTATCGCATTCCCCGCCGCGCGCGTCCATTCCACGCGCCGTTTCGTCCCGCGTGACCCGACCTCTTTTGCGGGGTCTGCCGTGCTATCCTATTCCCGCGGAAGGAGAACCGGCGACCGGCTGGCCAGCGATCCCGTCCCCTTCCCGAGAAGTTCATTTACGGAGGTTCAAAGCAATCATGCAGGAACACTCGACAGGGAACAGAGCGCGCGAGAAGAACGGCGGACGCCGGGATCCGACGGGGAGGGCAGGCAGAGAGGCCGCGGCGAAAACCGTGAGACCGGCGGGGGTCCGCACCTTCCGCCGTCCGGCCCGCTCGCTCGCCTCCCTTCTCGGATCGGTGCGGGCGAAGCGCATCCTCCTCTGCGCGCTCTGCTTCTTCACCGCTCTCGTCATCGCCGGAACGCAGGCCTTCCCCGGGACCTACCCCTTCGGGATCGCGTTCGCGGCGTCGGCGGGAGGAGGACTTGCCGCTGTTTCGGCCGCGATCGGGGGCATGCTCGGATCGGCGCGCATCCCCGCGACGGGCGGCGTCTGGGCGGCGGCGATCCTCGGGCTTTTCGCGGCCCGGTGCGCCGTGTCCGTCTGGCTTGCGGGCGCGCCGGAGCAGCGGTACGGACAAAAACAACGGCGCGGGCGGCGCTCATCCGCTCTCGCGCGCATTTCAGAGGGCGTGAGACTCCTTTTCCGTGAGGCAGAAGAGGACGGCTCCCGCGGCGCGCCTCGTTCTCCCGCATCCGCATCGCCGCCCGACGGGAAAATGAACGTCGGGACCGTGCTCCGGGAGAATGTCCGCGTCCGGTTGGCACTCTCCGCCGCGGCAGCGCTGTTCGCCGGAGCATGGTCGGTTGTGGCGGGCGGGTACGAATATTACGATCTGTTCGGCGCTGTCTTCTCCCTCTTCGCCGCCCCGCTGTGTACATACCTGTTCTGGGCGGCGACGGAGCGGAAAATGCGGTCGTCCCCCGTGCGGGAGTTCGGCGTCTACGCCCTCCTCGCCGTCGTGACGCTTTCCCTGCACCGGATCTCGGCGTCCGTCTTCTCCCTGCCTGCCGTCGGATCGCTTGCCGGCGTTACGGGCGGGGGAGCGGCGCTCCGGCGCATGGTGTTTGACGGCGGCATCCTCTTCGCCTTCGGGGCGGCCATGGTCGTCTCGAAAGCCGCGGGGATCCATCGGGGCGCGCTCGCGGGGCTCTTCTGCGGGATGACGATGACGCCGTCCATGGCGCCCGCCTACCCGCTCGCCGCGGTGATCTCCGCGGTCCTTGGGAGCCTTCCCCCGGGCTTCTCCGTGGCCGGCGCGGG
>JAFYBI010000382.1 GCA_017540285.1 Clostridia bacterium
CGGCGTTCTTTTTCTCCTTTATCGAGGAGAAAAAGAACCAAAAAGAGGAACTCTCTGGAAGTTTTGGGTGTTCCGCACTCTGCGGAGTGCGGGTCAGGGCGTTGCCCTCGACACTCGGGATGCTTCGCATCCCGGGACGCCATTTTGGAAAAGGCGGGCGAAAACTTTTGCCCTATCTGCGACAACCCGTTTTTTGTCGGAGTCGGGGCGGGAGCAGATCACGCGGTCCCCGGAAAATCCCGCCGGAAAAACGACAAGAGCCGCTTCTTGTAATCCGGGGCAAGGTCGTATGCCGCGTGTCCGTAGCCCGTGTAACGGTGCTCGGCGAAATCCTGCCTGTGTCCGAGGATCTGTGCGATTTCCGCTCCGGCGTCCGGGCCGAGCACCCGGTCGTCCGAGGACGAGAGGAGCAGGACGGGACAGCGGATCCCGTCAAGCCGGTCGGCGACGCAGAAATCCCGCGTTCCGGCGGCGAGAACGGAGAAGCGCCTGAGATCCTCCCCCGTCACCGTCATCGCGGCGGTCTCCAGCATCGCCTGCGCGCCGTCGAAGATCTCCTTCGGATAGATCGCCTCGCCGAACGCGCGGTAAAGCCCGTCGGCGTCGCCCGCATCGGCCAGCGCGATCCACGCCTCGAGCACGCTGCCGCGCACGCCGCGCACATCCGCCGCCGTCGATCCGAGCGCGAGCCGCCGTACAAGCTCCGGCCACCGAACGGCGATCTCCATGGCGATCATGCCGCCCTGCGACGCGCCGAAGAGATCGGCGTCTTCCAGCCCGAGCGCGCGCATCGCCTCCGCCGTGTCCCGCGCCATGTCCGCGACGGGATAGACGGGGGGCAGCTCCTTCCGGCGGTCGAAGACATAGACGGTGTAATCCGTCCGCATGGAGGAATACGCGCGGGCGACGGCGTCCGCCGACAGCGTCACGCTCTGCACGCTCAGCCCCGGCAGGATCACGAGCGGGCGCTCCCCCTCCCCGAACCGGAAAAAGTCCATGGAAAAGCCTTCGCAGCGCACCGTTTCCACGGGAGTCTTCATGCGTTTTTCTCCTTTCTGCCCCTCATGTCCGATCAGCCCGACAGCTTGTCGACGACCTTGTCGAGGGTTTTCGAGATGATCTTTTCCTGCTTCGCCATTTCGGAGGCGAGATTGCGGTTGTTGTCGCCGAACATGCTCTTGAACAGCCCGTCGCGCAGCTCGTTGCACCACCACGTGTCGCCGAGGTCATAGCGCCGGGTCTCGAAGATCAGATCCAGCATTTCCGAGGACTCGGAGTCGCGGGACGTGCGCCGCTTCAGTGCGACCTCGTAGTATTCCGGGATGAGGTTGTTGTAGCCGTAGGAGGACATCGCCTCGAGGAGCGCGCCCGCGTATTCCGGATGCTTGTTGGTGATCGGGATCATGCCGATACGCGCGCCGGCCTCCACGCGGCTGTAATACTCGGCCTGCGTGTCGTCGAACATCGGGTACGGGATGATGCCGAAATCGACCTCGACGTCGCGCAGCTCGTTCAGGCGGTAGAAGATCTCGTCGATGAAGAGCACGCGGCTCTCGCTGAGCATCTTCGCGGTTTCGGGCCAGTGGTTGATGTTCTTCTGGTCGCAGCACCACACACCGTCGTCCCACATGATGGCGTACACCTTGTCGAAGATGGTGAAGAAGCGGTCGTTTCCGGTGATGTTCAGGTACGGGAGGTCATTCGCGTCCTTCGCGATGCTGAACTCTCCGGCCGAGATCCAGAAGCACGGCAGGACCTGCTTCGGCTCGCTCATGAAGCCCCACGCGTCCGCGGCGCGCGTCATCTTTCCGTCGCCGTCGAGGTCGGAGATCACGACCTTCGCCATCGCGGTGAATTTGTCGATGTTCCACGCGCCGTTCTTCACGAGCGCATAGGGATTCTCGAGGCCGTACGCGTCGATCATGTCCTTGTTGAAGACGATGCTGTGCGTGAAATCGTAGTAGGAGAGGTCGTAGGCGCCGAAGGCAAAATACGGCGTGCCGTTGACCGTCATGCATTTCAGGATGCTCTGATCCCAGTACACGCGGCTCAGATCGATGTAGGGCACGTCGGTATAGGGCGTGACGACGTCCCCGATGATGTAGCCCGGCGCGTAGAGGTCGAGCGAATAGCAGACGTCAAAGCTGTCGTCGTCGGCCTTCACCAGTCTGGTGATGTAGGCGGTGCTCCAGATATCGCCCGTGAAGGTCTGGGAGAGCGTGGTCCCGAAGCGGCTTTCCATCTCAAGCTTCAGGGCGTTCTGCGCGTCGTTGACCCGCTCGCCCTTCACCTCATCGGTGATGATGTCGCGCGTCAGCCAGCTTACGTCCGGCAGAAGGAAATGCATCTCCTTATCGAAGGTCATCTCCGGGACGTGGTCCGCCGTATCGATGGGAGGATCGGTCTCCACGGGCGCGTTCTCTTCGGCGGAGGTCGGATCGGCGGTGTGGCTTCCCTCGTCCGGGACGGTTCCCGCCTCCGAGCAGGCGGAGAGCAGCAGACAGAGGAGGAGGATCAGAGACAAGAGGCGTTTTTTCATCGTACATACTTCCTTTCTGCGGATGTGTTTACTGCGCCGCGCCGGGCAGCTTCGAGAGCCAGCCGCCGGCCGTGCGGGTGATCGATTCTCTCAGTTCGCGGTACCCGTCGGGATCCCGGTCCGCCCGGATGACGTTTTCTTTCCAGACATTGTCGCTCACGGTGTCGTCCCAGATATCAAGATCATCCCGTCCGCCGTCGCCGCGACCGCCCGCCGCGCCGTTCGTATGGCTGTTGTCGGTCGCGCCGCTCGCGCGGAAGAGGTTCTGATAGATGTAGTTGAAGCCGTCGCAGTCGTCGATGTGGATCGCGCGGACCGCCCAGTCGTCGGTGAACGCCCGGTACCCGCAGTTGTGCTGCCAGACCTTGTCCCGCCCGGAGCACCAGCAGTAGAGCGCGCCGCCGTCCCGGAGAGTCTGCATGTAGTCGTCGCAGATGTTGTACTGCATCACGCTGCCGTCGGAAAGCTGATACGGGACGGCGTCGAGGTAGTCCTTCACGGGGCCGATCTCGGCCCAGCGGGCGTTGTACATCGTATGCCGCTCGCCGAAGGTGTTCTCCGTGTCGATGGAGTCCGGTCCGTTCTGCATCTGATGCCAGGCCATCCCGATGATGGAGACGGCCGCGTAGGGCAGATCGTGGAAATAGTTGTATTCGACGGTATTGTGATTCGAGGTGAAGAACTGGACGGCGCAGGAGTGCATGTAGTCGCCGCCGATGTGGTGGATGTGGCACCGGGCGACGGTGTTGTGACGGTTCACGTCGGTCGTTCCCGGTCCGCAGCCCGTCATGAAGACGCCGCCGGACGACGCCCAGGCGATCTCGCAGCCCGTGACGGAGCAGTTCTGCGCCCAGTGGTCGAGGACGATGCCCTGCCCGCCGGAATAGCCGAGCACGCAGTCCTCCACGGCGCACCGGTCGACGCCCTGCAGGTAGATCATGCCGTCGGGGCTCTCGCCGTTCCGCGTCAGCCACTTCGGATCGAGTTCGGTCTCGGGGACGCGGTCGGAATAGAGGAAGGTGAGGCCTCTGAGGGTCACGCAGCGCACCTGCTTCTCCCATCCGGCCTCTTCTTCGTCGCCCTGGAAGCGCACGAGTTCGCGCAGCTTCGGCGCAAAGACGGAGCTCCCGTTCGGGTCACGGCCGTCTTCGGGCCAGTAATACACCCGCCCGCGCACGGAATCGACGCACCACTCCCCCCGTGTGAGGTACTTCGGCGTGTTCATCAGGTTGAATTGCCCGCCCATGCTCCGGAAATCGGGATAAAAGACGGTCAGCCGGGAGCGGAAATACGCGGTGTTCTGTCGGGGATCGATTTCGGCGACCGCCGCGTTGACATTCCACCAGATCGCGGTGATGAGCCGTGCCTCCGCGTCCTCCCAGCCTTCCAGCCCGTCGAGGACGCCCTCACCGAACTGTGCCCGGAGGCCCCGGGGACCGTAGTCGTCCCGTCCGGCCGTTGCGCGCGGCCAGTCATGCTCCCACGCGTCGGATTCGATCATCCGGGAATTCGGGAGCCGTTCGCCGTCCGCATAGAGGGCGTGGAACCGCCATCCGGCGGGGATCTCGGCGGCGTAAACGTGCGCCTTCGCCTCCTCGGACATGCCGAACATCGCCGACGCGCGCTCCTCGGCCGTCAGCTTCCGCCATCCGGTGATGTCCTCCTTCGAGACGAAGCGGACTTCCTCGCCGGGAGCCGCGGTATAGACGATCGGCGCGTCCGGTGTCCCGGAGTCGGCGGGCGTCAGGGTAAAGGTTTCCGCAAGCCGGTATTCACCGC
>JAFYBI010000383.1 GCA_017540285.1 Clostridia bacterium
GGGGTGAAGGAAGGAGACGGCATGTATCTGGCACCGGAGGAGAGAATCGCGGTGTGGTGATCATCATGCAGAGCCGGATTCAGGAAGGCATGACGGCAGGTGCTGTCAAAGGCTGATAAAAAATACTGTATGAACGTGAAGGGCTGCCGCGCGAATCTGCGCGGCAGCCGGTTTTTTGCGTAATTCAGAGTCGGCGGGGACGCTGACGGGGACGGTTCTTGAAAAACGATTCTCCTTGCGAACCGTTTTTCCGAGAACCGTCCCGTCTCTTTTCAGTAGTGGACCACCTCACCCGCAGCGCGGATCGCGGCGAGGACCGGAGCCGCCTCGGGAGACGTGAAGAACCGGTAGGTGGTCTCCGGGACGAGGCCCTTGAGCGCCGTGAGTTCCCCGGATTTGAGGTATGTCCGGACGGTGGAGGCGCTGATCGCGCGCCCGTCCGCCTCCTTGCGGGGAATGATCACGCAGGAAACCCCGGCCTTCGGGAGCTCGGCGGCCATAATCTCGTTGTAGAGGCCCGTCACGACGCTGGACTTCTCCTCGCCGACGTAGCGGCGGGTGATGCCGAGCGCCGCCGCGATCTTCGTGAAGACCGCGATGTCGAGCCGCGCGTGCCCGCCGATGACGGCGGCCTCGTCCTTCAGGAAATAGGACGGGAAGGTCGCGCTCGAGATGATGTAGGGGCCGCTCTCGTGGTAAATGATATTCTTAAGGTGGGCCGTGCCCTCCATGATGAGGCGCTTCCGGACCGCGAACGGCACCAGGGAGGCGTCCTCGCTCACCATGAAGAGGTGCAGGACGCTGCACTCGGCGGCCGCCTTCTCGACAAGGTAAAGGTGACCGTTCGTGAACGGGTTCGCGTTCATGACGACGGCGCCGACGGGGTTTTCATTTTCCGAAAATGAAGCCCCGGACTCCTTCTTAAGCCCCTCAAGATACCGCGTGAACCCGTCGCGGCGGTTCTCCATGAATACGAGGGTGCCGTCGACGCGGCTGATCTCGTAGAAACCGAGGTCGCCGAAGAACTTCGCGGAGTCCGTCTTCGTGTAGAGGAAGAGGTGGAGGTTGCCGCGGCCGAGCTGGTACTCGATGAGGTGGGTCACGATCTGGTTCAGGAGCCCCTCGCCCTGGTGGTCATGGCTTACGGCGAAGCAGCGGAGCGTATTTTTGAAGCAGGAGCCGGTCGCGATGACGTTGTAATCGTCGTCGTACATCGCGCAGATGTAGTCGAGGTTTGCGTCGCGCTTGATGCCCTCCGCGACGAGGAGCCTGTCGACCATCGCAAGCGCGGTCCGCTCGGTCGGCTTCACTTCGGAGATGAAATAATCGGCCATCACTTTAACCCTTTCATGGTGAGAGAAATGCGTTTCTTTTTGACGTCAACCCCGAGAACCTTGACGGTCACGATGTCGCCGACCGAGACCGCGTCGAGCGGGTGCTTTATGAAGCGGTCGGAGAGCTCGGAGATGTGGACGAGTCCGTCCTGGTGGACGCCGATGTCGACGAAGGCGCCGAAGTCGATGACATTCCGGACGGTGCCCTTTAAGATCATGCCGGGCTTAAGGTCGGTAAGCTCCATGACGTCCTTTCTGAGGATGGGGCCGGCGGCATTTTCACGCGGGTCGCGCCCCGGCTTTTCGAGGTCCGCGATAATGTCGCGGAGCGTGTACTCGCCGACGCCGAGCGTCTCGGAGAGTTCTTTTTCGGAGATCGTCTTAAGTCTTTCGCGGATCTTCGCGGTCTTGCCGGAGGCAAGGTCCGCCTCGGAGAAGCCGAGACCTTTCAGGAGCTTTCTTGCCGCCTCGTAGGACTCCGGATGGACCCCGGTCATGTCGAGGGGCTCGGAGCCGCCGCGGATGCGCAGGAAGCCGGCGCTCTGCTCGAAGGCCTTGGGGCCGAGCTTCGGGACCTTCAGGAGCTCCCGGCGGTCGCGGAAGCGGCCGTTGGCCTCGCGGTATTTTACGATGTTGCCGGCGACCGTCTTTGAGATGCCGGACACGTAGCCGAGGAGGGAGGCGGAGGCGGTGTTCAGGTCCACGCCGACCCGGTTCACGCAGTTCTCGACGACGCCGGTCAGGGCTTCCGTGAGGCGCGCCTCGTTCATGTCGTGCTGGTACTGGCCGACGCCGATGGATTTCGGGTCGATCTTGACGAGTTCGGCGAGCGGGTCCTGGAGCCGTCGGGCGATCGAGGCGGAGGAGCGCTGGCCGACATCGAAGGCCGGGAACTCCTCGGCGCCCTGCTTGGAGGCGGAATAGACGGAGGCGCCCGCCTCGTTCACGATCACGTAGGTGACCGGGAGGCCGGACTCCCTGATGAAATCCGCGATGATGGCCTCGGACTCGCGGGAGGCCGTGCCGTTGCCGACGGAGATGATGTCGACATGGTACTTCTCGATCAGCTTTGTGAGCACCTTTTTGGCCTCTGCGACCTTGTTCTGGGGCGCGGTCGGGTAAATGACCGCCGTGTCGAGGACCTTGCCGGTCGGGTCGACGACGCAGAGCTTGCAGCCGGTGCGGAAGGCCGGGTCCCATCCGAGGACGGTCTTGCCGGCGACGGGCGGCTGCATGAGAAGCTGGGTCAGGTTCTTGCCGAAGACCGTGATGGCGGCCTCCTCGGCATTTTTCGTGAGGGCGGAGCGCAGTTCATTTTCAATGGAGGGCGCGATCAGCCGCTTGTAGGCGTCGGCCGCCGCCTCGTGGATGTAGGTCCCGGTCGAGGGGTGCTTCCTGACGCCGGTCTTGAGGTCCAGATAGGTCACGATGTCCTCGGCGGGAGCCTTCACCTTGAGGGTGAGGATCTTCTCCTTCTCGCCGCGGTTCAGCGCGAGGATGCGGTGGCCGGGCAGCTTGTCCAGCTTCTCCTCGTATTCGTAGTAGTTTTCGTAGACGGACTCGGCCTTTTTATCTTTTGCCTCGGAGACGATCGTGCCGTCGGCCATGGTCTTGCGGCGGATGAAGCCGCGGTAGGAGGCGTTGTCCGAGATGTCCTCGGCGAGGATGTCCTCCGCCATCTGAAGGGCGGTTTTTGCGTCCGGGACGTCCTTTTCGGGATCAACGTACCGGGCGGCTTCCGCGAGGGCATCGAGCCCGGCGTCCGTGCGCAGAAGGAACTCCGCGAGCGGGGCGAGGCCCTTCTCGCGGGCAATCATGGCGCGGGTGCGGCGCTTTTTCACATAGGGACGGTAGAGGTCCTCGAGGGCGACCATGGTCTCGGCTGCCTCGATCTGTTTTTTGAGTGCCGGA
>JAFYBI010000384.1 GCA_017540285.1 Clostridia bacterium
AGCCGGTGAGGAAGACGAACACCGCCACACAGAGCCGCGTGGCATGGGAGAGATGCGGGGCGACATACGCGATAAAGGGATCGGAAACCGGGACCGTGATCCACGCCGGAAAGGTGAAGAAGTGGTGAAAGAACATCAGGACAAGCGCCGTGCCCTTGAGAAGCGCGGTGATGCCGCGGTCGAAATACGGCCTCGTCTTCTCTTCCATCGTGCCGGACCCCCTTCCCTGTCGTGATCCGAAACCGTCTGCCGCTCACCGCTCCTCGCGGAAGTAAGCCAGCCCCCGCGAGGCCGGAGGCTGCGATTCCCGCTTGCGGCGCAGACTGACCCCCACGAGCACGAGGATCGTCACCACGTACGGGATCATCTGCCACAAACTCGACGTCCGGTCGATGTTCGTGATCCCGATGAGCTTCGGGAGGAAGTTGTACAGCCAGTACAGCATGCCGAAGAGGTACGCGCCCCAGATGGCGTTCAGCGGATACCACGTCGTGAAGATGACGAGCGCGACCGCCAGCCAGCCGAGCGCCTCGACCTGTCCCGTCGTCGCCCAGATGCCGTTGTTGTAATCGAGGACGTAGTAGAGCCCGCCGATGCCCGAAATGCCCGCGCCGATCACCGTCGCGAGATACTTGTACTTCGTGACGTTGATGCCGGCGGCGTCCGCGGTCGCGGGATTCTCGCCCACCGCGCGGAGGTTCAGCCCCGTCCGGGTCCTGTTGAGAAAGATGTGCAGGAACACGGCCAACAGGATCGCCGCGTATGCGAGGAAGCCGTAGGAGAAGACCGCGTCGCCGAAGAGCCCCAGATGATCGGACAGGAAGGGGATCTTCGCCGAGAAGGCCGCGTTCGAGAGCGGGGCAGCCGTGTAGACCTCGCCCTTGAGGAGGAACCCGCCGAAGAAGTTCGCCATGCCCATGCCGAAGGTCGTCAGCGCAAGGCCCGTGACGTTCTGATTGGCTCGCAGCGTGATCGTCAGAAAGCTGTAGATCAGCCCGCCGAGCGCGGAGGCAAGGAAACCGCACAGAAGCGCGATCACCACGCAGAGGATGGGGACGGGATTTTCGGCGTTGTTCTCGTAGAGATACGCCGAGGCAAAGCCCGCGAAGGAACCGAGGTACATGATGCCCGGGACGCCGAGGTTGAGGTTGCCGGATTTCTCCGTCAGAATCTCGCCCATCGAGCCGAACATGATGATGGTGCCGAATTGGATCGCGCGCAGAAGCCATGCAAGCAAGTTGGGGATCATGCCGCGCCGCCTCCTTTCTTCTCTTCATCCCTCGCCCGGTTCTCCCTGCTCTCCTCCTTGTGCCGGAAGATCATCCGGTAGTTGAGGAAGAACTCGCTGCCGAGGATGCAGAAGAGGATGATGCCGGAGATGATGTCGGAGATATATTCGTTCAGCCCGTACGTCGAGGCGATCTGCCCCGCGCCCTTCTCGAGGAAGATGAGCAGGAACGAGATCAGGGCCATGGTGAACGTGTTGAACTTCGCGAGCCACGCCACGATGATCGCGGTGAAGCCGTCGCCGCCCGCCGTGTTGGTCGAGATGGTGTGCTTGTTGCCCGCGACGATGATGAAGCCGCAGAGGCCGCAGATCGCGCCGGAGAGCAGAAGCGTCCGGATCGTGACCTTCTTCACGTCGATGCCCGCGTACCGCGCCGTCTTCTCCGATTCGCCGACGACCGCGATCTCATAGCCGTGCTTCGTGTATTTCAGGTAGACGTACATCGCGGCGGTCAGGACCGCGACGATGAGGATGTTGAGGGTGAAGTCGTAGCCGAAGAGCTTCGGGAACCAGCCGATCTTGGACCCCATGTTGATAGTGCCGAGGGAGGACGCCTGGCCGCGCAGGATGTTCGTGGCGTAGGCGACGATCTGGATGGCGACGTAGTTCATCATCAGGGTGAAGAGGGTCTCGTTGGTGTTCCAGTTCGCCTTGAAGAACGCCGGGAAGAAGCTCCAGAGCGCGCCCGCGGCGAGCGAAGCCAGGACCATGACGAGGAAGAGCACGGGGGTGGGCAGCTTCTGCCCGAGGAACATCATGCACATCGCGGTGGCGAAGCCCCCCATGAGGACCTGCCCCTCCGCGCCGATGTTCCAGAACCGCATCTTGAAGGCGGGCGCGAGGGCCACGCCGATGCACAGGAGCGCCGCCATGTCGCGCAGCATCCACATGAACCGGAGCCCTGTCCCGAAGGTCGCCTTGAAGATCTCCGCGTAGACGGCGAAGGGGTTGAGCCCCGTCACCACCACGATGAAGAACGCGTCGAGGATCAGGGCCAGCACGATGGACGCCGCCCGGACCTCGATCCTGCGGCCCGCGGAAACGCCGTCCCGGCGCGCGATGCGGAGGAAGGGCTCGCGATGTTCCCGCTGCTCGGTCTTTCCGACAGTCTTATTCATGCGCCGCGCCTCCTTCCGTGTCCTCTTCCCGGGCTTCCGGTCCCTTGTGCCCGAGGTGGCGGTGTCCGTCGTCCTCGCGCGCGATCTTGGTCATCAAGAGACCGATGCTCTCCTTGGTCGCCTGCCGCCCGTCGACGATGCCCGTGACCTGTCCCGCGCAGAGCACGAGGATCCGGTCGCAGAGATCGATCAGAACGTCGAGGTCCTCGCCCACGTAGATCACGGCGACACCCTTCTTCTTCTGCTCGTTGAGCAGGCGGTAGATCTGGTACGAGGTCCCGATGTCCAACCCGCGCACGGCGTAGGCCGTCATCAATACCGCCGGGGCCGCCGCGATCTCGCGTCCGACGAGCACCTTCTGGACGTTGCCGCCCGAAAGCCGCCGCACCGGATAGCCCACCGACGGCGTCACGACCGCCAGCTCGTCCCGGACCATTTCCGCGACCTCGCGGGGCTGCTTCTTTTCCACGAAGAAGGACGAGCCCTTCTCGTAGGATTTCAGCATCATGTTGTCGGTCATGCCCATCGACGCCACGAGTCCCATGCCGAGGCGGTCCTCCGGAACGAACGACAGGTGCACGCCCATCTCCTTGATCTCGCGCGGGGTACGGCCGACGAGCTGCTCGGGCGCCTCCTCCTTCTCCGGAGGGAAGAACAGGATCGACGAGCCCGCCGCGGGGGGTGTGAGGCCGGCGACGGCTTCGAGGAGCTCCTTCTGGCCGCAGCCGGAGATGCCCGCGATGCCGAGGATCTCGCCGCCGTACGCCTCGAAGGAAACGTCCTTCAGGACCGGGACGCCCTCGGGGCCGATGACGTTCAGATTCTTCGCCTCGATGCGCTTCACGAGGTTTTCGGGCTCCGGCCGTTCGATGTCGAGCGTCACCTTCTTGCCGACCATCATCTCGGTCAGGGAGAGCTCGGTCGCGTCCTTCGTGTCGACGGTGCCGATGTACTCGCCCTTGCGCAGGATCGACACGCGGTCCGAGACGGAGAGCACCTCGTGCAGCTTGTGGGTGATGATGACGACCGCGTGGCCGTCCTTCTTCATCTCGCGCATGACGGCGAAGAGCTTTTCGGTCTCCTGCGGGGTGAGGACGGCGGTCGGCTCGTCGAGGATGAGGATGTCCGCGCCGCGGTAGAGGACCTTCACGATCTCGAGCGTCTGCTTCTGCGAGACGGTCATCTCGTAGACCTTCTGGTCCGGCTCGATGTCGAACCCGTAGCGGTCGCAGATCCGGCGGACCTTTTCCTCGACCGCTTTCATGTCGAGCCGTCCGCGCCGCTCGCCCGGCAGGCCGAGGATGATGTTCTCCGCGGCGGTAAAGACGTCCACGAGCTTGAAGTGCTGGTGGATCATGCCGATGCCGAGGTCAAAGGCGTCCTTCGGGGAGGCGATGGTCACCTCCCGCCCTCCGACGAACACCTGCCCCGAATCGGGGAAGTAGATGCCGGAGAGGATGTTCATGAGCGTCGTCTTGCCGCTGCCGTTTTCGCCGAGGAGGGAGAGGATCTCGCCGCGCCGGATGGTGAGGGAGATGTCCCGGTTCGCCCTGATCTGGCCGAAGGTTTTGGTAATGCCGACTAATCTGATTGCGTCTTCCATGGGATCAAAGCGCCGCAGAACG
Organism: Clostridia bacterium; assembly: GCA_017540285.1. Lineage (GTDB taxonomy): Bacteria > Bacillota > Clostridia > Oscillospirales > CAG-272 > UMGS1696. The sequence continues at coordinate 4,032 of JAFYBI010000384.1, forward strand.
GCCGTTTCCTTTCTCTGGGAATCAAATCAAAGAAGAGGGAAGCGGATGCATGGCTTCCCTCGTCTCTGGATCTGAGGTTTGGATTATTTCTCGATGATGCCGTCGATGCGGATGGAGAAGTACGGCGCGGAACGGAACGTGGATTCGTCGAAGTAACCGTTCTTGATGCACTCGACCACTTCGCCCTTGTAGATGGGCGTCATGGTGCTCCAGTCCATGAAGGACATGTCGACCTTGCAGGAGGTGAGGTGGCCGTCGGCGTCGGTGAGGACGTCGCAGGTGGTCTGCTCGTTCGTCACGGTGAAGGTGGAGGTGTCGAAGACGTGCAGCGTGCCGTCCTTCAGAGCCTTTTCGACCTGGGCGACCTTTTCGGCGGTGCCGGCAGCGCAGGAAGCGCCGAGCTTGGTGATGTCGACGCCGTTCTGATCGTTGCCCTTCGCCACGTCATAGGGCTGTTCCTTGCCGTCGATCACGTTCTTGAAGAGTTCCTTGTAGAACTCGGACCAGGTGTTGGTGGGAGAGGTGAGCGCCGCGGTCGGAGCGGTCTCGAGCATGTCGACGTTGTAGCCGACGGAGTAGCAGATTTTGCCGGAGGCGAGGAGCTTCTCGCAGGCGGAGGGAGCGCCGGTGGAGTCCGCGTGCTGGCCGATGATGACGCAGCCCGCTGCGACGAGCGCTTCCGC
>JAFYBI010000385.1 GCA_017540285.1 Clostridia bacterium
CTCAATCCGTAGCCGAAGGGGTAGAGCGGACGCCCGTCGTTGTTCTCGTAGCCGTAGCCGCGTCCGCTCGGTTTGTAACCGTAGAAGAGCGGAAGCTGTCCCACGGATTTAGGCCAGTTCACGGGGAGCTTTCCGCCGGGATTGGTTCTGCCGAAAAGCGGGTCTGCAATCGCCTCCGCGCCGCCCTCGCCGGGATACCACGCTTCGAGAATCGCGCGCACCTCCCGCCGCCATGCCGTCACATCTACGGGCGCGCCGTTCATGAGGACGACGACAGCGTTCGGATTCGCTTTTGAGAGCGCGAGGATGGACGCCTCCTGATCGACTTCGACTGTGAGTTCGGCTTTGTCTACGATCACGGCGGCTTCGTCCCTCGACGCGGCGGTCCGGTAAGACGGCAGCCGCAGGTCGGAACGGTCGAGCCCTTCGCCTTCGACGACGGTGGTGAAATAGAGCGCCGCGTCGCAGTCCGGAGCAAGAACCGGGATTTCCTCATCCCGCCCGGTCACGATCTCCATGCCCTCTGCATGTGCGCGGAACCAGCCGAGCGGCGAGAGAACGTTCGGCGCCTCCCAGAGGTGGGCAAACGGGCCGGAATAGTTTCTGCCCGTCGGGAGAACGTCCGCGCCGGGTCCGAAGATGCCGAGCTTTTTGATCTTCGCGCCGTCAAGCGGCAGGATCTCGTCATTTTCGAGCAGAACCAGACTTGCCCGCGCTGCTTTCAAGGCAACCGCCTGATGGGCCTCGCACCGCACGAGTTTGTCCGCCGCATCCGGGTCGACAAAGGGATGATCGAACAGGCCGAGTTTAAATTTCAGCGTCAGCAGGCGCAGTACGGCGCGGTCGAGGTCCTCTTCTGTCAGAAGCCCTCTGTCCCACGCCTCCCGGATATCCTCATAGTCGAGGTTGGCGAGCGTGACGTCCAGCCCGGCCCTCAGGCATAGCGCGACCGCCTCTGGCAGATCCTTCGCGATCCTGTGCGCCCCTGCCGTGCCGTCGACGCCGCCGTAGTCCGAAACGACGATCCCCTCGAAGCCCCATTCCTCCCGGAGCACCTTCGTGAGCAGCCACGGATTTGCGTGGGCCGGCAGCCCGTTGAAGAGACTGTTGTAGGCCGCCATGACGCCGTGAGCGCCGCCCTCCTTGAAACAAGCCTCAAAGGGTTTCAGATACACTTCGCGCAGTTCCCGTTCCGAATGGGTTGAATAGTTCGAGTCCCGACCGCCGTCCGCGTAATTGTCCGCGAAGTGTTTCGGGGTGGCCGCGACGCCGTTCTCCTCGAATCCACGGCACATGGCGGCTCCCATGTCGGACGCGAGTTTCGGGTCTTCTCCGAAGGTCTCGATCGTACGTCCCCAGCGGACGTCCCGGGCAAGGTTCACGACGGGCGCCAGCGCCTGACGCACGCCGACTGCCGCCGTTTCCTTCCCGATCACATCCGCCGCTTCCTTTACGAGCGCGTGGTCGAAAGTTGAGGCAAGGCCGATGGGCTGGGGGAAAATCGACGCCATGCCCCACTGCGCGCCGTGCAGGGATTCCCCGTGCTCGAGCGGCGGGATCCCGTGCGGCTGCGCTTTCATGGAGAGTTCCACGTCCCGGTTGATGCGCCGCGCGACCTCTCCGGGGGAAGTAATCTTCCCATGCTGATGCATAAAATGACCGGGATTGCGGTAGGAGCCGCGGAGCGGATCGCGGCGATCTTCGTACCCGTCGCTGATGTCAAACACCATCTGCGCGGTGAGCTGATGCAGTTTTTCGTCCACGGAAAGCTGCTCGAGAAGCTCTTTGGCACGTGTACGGA
>JAFYBI010000386.1 GCA_017540285.1 Clostridia bacterium
ACAGGAACACGAGCATGAGCACGAACACGAACATGAGCACCGTCATGAGCACAAACACGAACATGAGCACGAGCATGAGCATGAGCACGAGCACCGACATGAGCACGATCACGAGCATGAACACGGACATGGTCATCATCACGACCACGGCCACGGCGAAGAAGAAGCGAAGACCGCCCTCCGGGTGACGAAGCTCGCCGTCGGGGCCGCCGTCTTCCTTGTCGGGCTGCTGCTGCCGCGGTTCTGCGACATCCCGTTCGCCGCGCGGCTCGGCATCTTCATCGCGGCGTATCTGATCCTCGGGTACGACGTCCTGTTCTCCGCCGTGCGGAACCTCTTTCACGGCGAGCTCTTCGACGAGTGCTTTCTCATGACCGTCTCGACCCTCGGCGCGTTCGCGATCGGCGAATACCCGGAGGCCGTCGCCGTCATGCTCTTCTATCAGATCGGCGAGCTCTTCCAGGATGTCGCCGTCGACCGCTCGCGCGATTCCATCACCGCGCTCATGGACATCCGGCCCGATTCCGCCTCGGTGCTCCGCGGGGGCGAATGGGTCACGGTTTCCCCGGATGAGGTGGCCGTCGGCGAGACGATCCGCGTCAAGCCGGGCGAGAGGGTCCCGCTCGACGGCGTCGTGACCGACGGGATCTCCTCGGTCGACACCCGCGCGCTGACCGGCGAATCCGTGCCGCAGACCTGGCGGGCGGGGGATGCCGCGCTCTCGGGATGCGTCGCGGAGAACGGGGTCCTGACGATCACCGTGACGAAGGAGGCCGGGGAATCGACCGCCGCGAAGATCCTCGAGCTGATGCAGTCGGCGGCGGAGAAGAAGGCCCCGGCGGAGAACTTCATCACGAAATTCGCGAAGATCTACACGCCCGCGGTGTGCCTCGTCGCGGTGCTGCTTGCCGTCATGCCGCCGCTCTTCTTCAACGGGAGCTGGACCGAGTGGATCCGGCGCGGCTGCGTGACCCTCGCGATCTCCTGCCCCTGCGCGCTCGTGATCTCGATCCCCCTGACGTTCTTCGGCGGGATCGGCGCGGCGTCGAAGAAGGGCGTCCTCGTGAAGGGGAGCGCGTACCTCGAGGCCCTCGCCGACGCGGACACGGTCGTCTTCGATAAGACGGGCACGCTGACGGAAGGCGCGTTCGCCGTGACCGGCATCCTTCCCGCCGGAGCGGTGTCGGAGGAAGAGCTCCTCTCTCTGGCGGCGCACGCGGAGGCGGTCTCGAACCACCCGATCGCACGCTCGATTCTGGACGCCTACGGCAGACCCGTCCCGGACGGAGAAATCGCGGACGCGCGGGAGATCGTCGGGCGCGGGGTCTCGTGCGTATGGCAGGGAAAGACGATCCTCGCCGGGAACGCCGCCCTGATGGCGGAAAACGGCATCGACGCGCCCCGCCTCACTGCTCCCGGGACCGTCGTCCACACGGCGGCGGACGGGACATACTGCGGCGCGCTCGTGATCGAGGACCGGATCAAGGAAGACGCGTCGGAAGCCCTCCGGGAGCTCGAAGCCCTCGGCGTGAAGCGCATCGCGATGCTCACCGGGGACCGGCGGGAAGCGGCGGAGTCCGTGGCGGGCGCGCTCGGCGTGAAGGACGTGAAGAGCGGCCTGCTGCCTGCCGATAAGGTCTCCTGCCTCGAGGAATACATGGCGGACGGGAAGAAGACCGTGTTCGTCGGCGACGGCATCAACGACGCGCCCGTCCTGGCCCGTGCGGACGTCGGCGCGGCGATGGGTGCTCTCGGCTCGGACGCGGCGATCGGGGCGGCGGACATCGTGTTGATGAAGGACCGCCCGTCGGCCTTGTGCGACGCCATCCGCGTCTCGAAGCGCACCAAGCGGATCGTGACCGAGAACATCGCCTTCGCCATCGGGGTGAAGCTCGTCTTCATCCTCCTCGGCGCCTTCGGGCTGATCGGCATGTGGGCGGCGGTGTTCGGCGACGTCGGCGTGATGCTCCTCGCCGTGCTCAACGCCATGCGCATCCTCCGGGCATGACGCGCCGCAGAAGCCAAAACGACCGAAAAACAGCGGAAAAAAAGCGGTTTTCTGTCCCTCCCGTCGATTGACAGCGGGAGGGACGCCGTGTTATAATGGGACAAATCAGACAAAGGAGACCCTCCCGCATGAATCTCACGCAGCTCACCGACCTCTTCGAGGCCATGACCATCCTCTGCTTCGGTCTCTCCTGGCCGATCTCCATCCGCAAATCGTACGTCTCTCGCACGGCGAAAGGGAAGAGTCTGTTCTTCGAGGTCTTCCTCCTCATCGGCTATGCGTTCGGGATCGCCCGCAAGCTGATCCAGTTCACCATGATGGATGCCTCGGGCTTTCTCTTCTTCCTCAGCTTTTTCTTCTACGTATTGAACTTCATCGAGATCTCGATCGACGTCGCGCTGTATTTCCGCAACGTGAAGCTGGACAAGGAAAGGGAAGAAGCCAAAAGCGGAGAGTGAATGGCGGGAACCGGCAACAGAGCCGGTTTCTGTTTTTTTCCGGATCCCCTTGTCATATTTCCGCCGGGATCCTGTGTATCGGGGTGAAGGCGTTCGGGAACGCCTTCATGGGAAAGGAGGGACGACATGGACGACCGTGCAATCGTCGCGCTGTTCTTTGCGCGGGACGGGGACGCCGTCGCCGAGGCGCAGACGGCTTACGGGCGGTACTGCCGCGCCGTGGCGAAGAATATCACGGGCTCCGACGAGGACGCCGAGGAATGCGTGAACGACGCGCTCCTCGCCGCGTGGAATTCGATCCCGCCCGCGAGGCCCGAATCGCTCCGCGGCTATCTCGGCAAGCTGACGCGCAACATTGCGATCAACCGGTGGGAGAGATCCCGGGCATCCAAGCGCGGGGGCGGGGAAGCGGACGCGGTCCTCGACGAGCTGGAGGACGTCTTCGGGACGGTCGAATCGGCGGAGGACGAGGCGATGCGCCGGGCGCTGACGGAGGCGATCGACGCCTTTCTCGCCTCTCTCGACGAGGAGAGACGCGCGCTGTTCGTGAGGCGGTACTGGTACGCGGAGAGTGTCGGGGAGATCGCCGCGCGGTTCGGGATCCGGGAGAACACCGCGGCCCAGATCCTCCGGCGCATCCGGAAAAAGCTGAAGGATTATCTGACAAGGGAGGGATTTACGGTATGACAAAGACGGAAGCGTTCCGCCTGATCGGCGGGATCGATGAAAAATACGTCGAGGCGGCGCGTCGCGCAGGTGCCCGGGAGAAGAAGGCGGCGCCGTGGAAAACGGTCGTTTCAGCGGCTGCCTGTCTTTGCCTGATCACAGCGGCTGCATTCGCCGTGCCGAAAATGATGAAGCATGCCGCCGACCCGATCCCCCTATCGGATGATTCCATCGTGCAGGAATGGTCTGCATCCATGAAGGCAGAGGATTATTTCAGACACAGCGGCAAAGGGGGAGACGAAGAGATGGCGATGAGCGACGGCTCCATTGTGATGCCCCCCTACGCGCACGCAGAATCCCTGAGCGACGAGCGGGCCGCACTCGAAGCGGAGGGAGTTCTGCCCTCCATGCCCGATCACCATGATCTGGGCATTCAGGCGGAATACAACGGAGAC
>JAFYBI010000387.1 GCA_017540285.1 Clostridia bacterium
CGCGTAGATGCCGACCCAGTCCTTTCCCGTGCCGTAGGCGGTGACGAGGATATCCTCGCCCTCTTCGTAGACTGTTTTGTCGGTCGAGAGCTGCGGCGATGCCGCGGACACGCCGGGCGCTGCCAGCATGAGCGGCATGGCAAGCGCGGCGGTCAGCATCCCGCGGAGAAATCGATTCACAGGATCATCCCCTTTCCGAGGTTCTTATGGCTTTATTATATCACAGAAAAAGTGAAAAAACAATCCTTTTGTGAAATTGTTCCGCGCCGAACGAGCCTTTTGGCACCGCATCTCTCCTGCGGGATCACGCAGGCGGGACCGTGTTCTCTGAAGCTCACCGCGTACAGATCCCGGGCGGCAATCGAAAACGCAGAAGCTGTGATTTGCCTCTGCGTTTTTTCGGTATTATCCGTGGCAGCGTTTGCACCACGCGTATCCCTCGGCGAGCAGCGCATCGGGATCGTCGGATTCGGAGCGGTTCTCCGGCTTGATGTCAGCGACGGAGGAGCAGGTCGGAAGATGGATCTTCTTCGTCTTGGTGTTGACGACGTAAACGATCCCTTCCTCCGGCGTATCCGCGATCTCATGCGGTTCTTCCGACGGGATCTCTTCCGACAGCGCACGAACCGCCGCTTCAGCGTCCGCCTGCCGGTCCGTCTCCGGGATGACGTAGATCACGGGCTCGTCATCCGGTGCGTCGGCCGCGCGGTCGGCGATCTGTGGAGATGCGATCCAGCTCTCCCAGCGGAATCCCGCGTACCAGACCGCTGCGATGGCGACCCAGAGAACGGCGAGGAGCGCGATGTTCTTCTTCATCTTCCCGTTCATTTGTCAAGCGGGCAGAGCGTGTAGAGCACGAAGCGGTCGGAGAGCTCTTCCCGGCTCATCGGACGGCGGCGGAAGAGGATGCGGAAGCGGTAGGTCAGCGTTTCCCCGTCCTTGATCGTCAGGCCGCCCTTGAAGTAGAGGTTGTTCGCCGCGAAAAGGCCGTATGACCGGATATGCCACGCCGTCGGGAAGCGTTCGTTCCGTTCATTGTCGAAAACCGTGACTCCCATCGGACCGATGCCCGCGGGCTCGCCGTAATAGTCGCACCATTCGGCGGCATGTCCCCAGCACTCGCCCTCGCCGACGCCGCCCCATGAATTCGTGAGACAGCCGCAGCCGATGTCCGCGCGGAGTTCGTCGCGCAGCCGGATGCCGAGCGGTCCCGCTTCCTTGGTCGGGCCGAAGGTCACGTCGCCGTAGTCCGCCCGGAAGGTGACTTCCGCGTCCAGTGCGCGGCAGGCGTCGGACTGGTTGTAGACGGTGTACGTCGACGTCTCACGGACGAGCGGTTTCCCGTCCGCGTCCTCCCAGACATTGCCGACGGTGAAGGAAGCGTAAGCGGCTTCCTGTTTGATGTTTTCGACGGTCTGATTCCGCACGCAGCCGTGACCGGGTACCTCGTTCCAGCAGTCCACGCCGTTGACGTCGCCCACGCCGATGAACACGGACCGCTGGTGCGGATGCTCACGCGTATCCGGGTCCACGCGGGTGAAGACATTCCCCCCGTCGTCCGCAACGGGACCGAAGAAGGGCTTGTCGAATCCGCAACACACGTAGGAACCGAACAGGCTGTCCCCGAACTTCACGTCGACCGTTCCGATCTTGCGGTCATACAAAGGATGCCAGGCGCGCGCCGCCGTCGGAGCCCGTCCGACCTGTTCGCGGCCGAGGGTGAGCGTGACAGCCTCGCCCTTCTTCGCCGTGAGGATCACGAGGACGCCGTCCTTCCACGGGGAGGCGGGAAAGACCCTGCCGTTTACGGATGCTGAGGTGATGTCGGCGGGGACGGTCCCGCGCTCCGGTTTGAGATAGACCGGTTCTTCGATCAGATCGCGCACGGGCGTACAGGTCACGGTTTCGGCCTCGGCAAAGATCTCTCGCAGATAGGCAAGCGAGGAAACGGCCTCCGCCTTGAAATCATGGAAGCCGCATTCGATCGAGACCGCGCCCCGGTAACCGCCCCTGATGAGCTCGGCGGCAAAGCGGCGGTTGTAGGAGAGATCGGCGCTGTCCTCGGAACCCGGCGCGGAACGCTTCGGAGATTCCGCGATATGGCAGTGGCGGACGATGTCGATGTAATCCCGGGCACAGGAGGGATCCGTTTTCTCCTCCGCCATGTGGAAGGCGTCGTACAGCAGGCGGATGGCCTCGTTGTCCATCGCGCGGACGGCCTCGCCGGATTCCGGGACCGTGACGAACACGTCGGTCTCCGCGCGCCGCAGAGGTTCGATCACGATGGTGATTCCCCTCTCCGCCGCCGCGCGGGCGATCTCGTTCAGATAGATGCGGAGCGTGTTGTATCCGTCGATCGTGTTCCCGCGCAGGGACCGTGCGCCGCCGCTGCCGAAGACCGCATACGGGATACGGAGCTTCTGCATGATCGAGAAAAGCTTCACGGCGCGCTCGTAATACGGCGTGTGGTCCGCGTGCGGATCGGCGAGGTGGTATTCCCACGGGAAAAGGCTGTTGACCGCAACGAGCCCGAGGGAACTCTTGTCGTTTTCTTCGACGAGGTAATCGAGATCCTCCGGGGTGAGCCCGAAGAGCATCCCGCCCGCGCATTCGGTCCGGTCATAGCCGACGGAGAGCAGATAGCGGCATTTCTCCACGATTTGTCCGGCGGGGGAATCCGGGACCTCGCGCACGCCCTCCGGCATCAGGGATCCGCCGGGGATGCAGCAGCTGAACTGAATCATGTGTTTCCTCGCTTTCCTGCCGTCCGATCAGAGGAACGAACGGTCGATGCCGATGGCCTTGATGAATTCCCGCGCGATGAGGAGGGAGCCGATGTGTCCGGGATGGACACGGTCCCAGGAGATATAGGAGGAATGGCGGTACTGCAGGTATTCATCGAACGCGGCCTGCGTGTTGACGTAGTGGCAGGAATACTTCTTCGCGGTCTCCTCGCAGACGCGGATGTACTGATCGGTCATGGCGCGCATGCGGTCGTCGCGGCAGGGTTCCATGTAATACGGGGACATGAGGATCACGCCCTTGACGACGGGGAGCGTGCGTTCCATCATCTCGCCGAGGTTGCTCCGGTATTCTTCGAGATAAACGTGACTGGACAGCACGCCGGGTGAGTCGAACTGCCGCCAGATATCGTTGATGCCGATCATCACGCTGACCCAGTCGGGCTTCAGGTTGATGACGTCGTTCTGCCATCTCGCCTTGAGCGAACGGCTCGTGTCGCCGCTGTTGCCGGTATTGGAGATCCAGAGCGTCCAGTCGGGATAGACGACGTTCAGGATGTTTTCGATCTGACGCACATAGCCGTCGCCCACGCCCGCATGCAGGCCTTCGCCCACGGGTCTGCCCCGTCCGGCGTCGGTCGTGGAGTCGCCTGTGAATACGATTCTGTCACCGCTTTGTAATAGCATAGTGTACCTCCGTCATTGTGATTCCGTTCCCGTGATTTCCGGGTGCCGACAGCTCTATTATAGCAAGATTGTTCACCGAAAACAAGAATTTTCCAATAATTCAAAAAAATTTTTCGTTTATGCCGGTAACGATCTCCGCATCTTGTGCCGCCGCTCTCCGCGGAACGCAATTTCTTGAGGCGGAAGCGTTTTGTTGATTAAACTACTTTTTTCGCGCCAAAAAACTGATCTTCGGCAAAAAACGGGTGGTATAATGGGAGGCAGAAAGCAAGAACAGTCAAAGGAGGCCGACACCATGACGATCGCCATACGGGACGCCGCTGCCGCGGGATACCGTCTGAGCTACCGGCTCGAGGAGATTCCGCTGCGGCGCGGAAAATCCTACGATATCGCCGTGCGGATCGAATCGGAGGAAGGGGCAGAGGCAAAAACGATCCACGACGTCAGCCGGGACCGGACGGAAGCGGAGCGGCTGTTTCGCGCCGTCGCGGACGGTCTGGTCACGCCCTGTACCCTCCGGGATGTGCTCGAAGACCTGCTGTGAGCATCCGGAACAAAGAAATCCGACGGATTTTGCGTTTTCTCTGTACATTAGCCGCCCGATATGATAGAATAAAGGGGAATTCAGCGAAAACACGAGAGGAGGCGGACGCATGGAGTTTCTCGAACGGTACCCGACCGTCGCGATGTTCCTCGCGTTTTTTGTCTCCTCCTGTCTCTTCGCCTACGGGACCTTTACGGTCCGGATGGGGATCCTTACGCTCGCGCTCCTCTGCCTGACCGTTGCCGTGCTGCGACGCTCCCTCTTCGGATCCGCGCGGCGCGGCATTCTCCTGATGCTCTCCGCGATCCTCGCCGCCGGGATCTGGTCGGTCGGCTGGCAGGACTTTTACGCGGCAAAGATCGAAGCGGCCGCGGGCGTCTCGGAGCATGCGGTCCTCAGGATCACGGACTGCGACTACACCGCGGTTTACGTCTCCCGCTACCGCGCCGAAGTGCTTTCGTCCGGCTGCCTGCCGAAGCACACGGGCGTTTTTCTCGAAACCTCGCAGGCCGGCCTCGAAAACGGCGCGATCGTCGAGGGGGAGGTGACGTATGCTTCCCTTTCGTCGATGGGAACCGGGACCTTCGACGCCGTCCGGTATTACCGCGCGGACCGGATCTTCCTCCTCGCCGAGGGAGAGGTCGCCGCCGCGGGATTTCGCCGTGTCGTGAGCATCCGCGCGCTCTTCCGTGCGATCAACGAACGGCTCACCGCCTTCCTCGTCGCCCACGCGGGGCGGGATGCGGGCGGGGTCGGCGCGGCGCTGACGCTCGGGAACCGGGACTATGTTCCGAAGGAGCTGACGCGGGATTTCCGGCGGATCGGCGTGTCGCACCTTCTCGTCGTCAGCGGCACGCACTTCTCGATCCTCATCTCCCTGCTCTCCTCGCTCTTTCACCGCCTTCCGATCCACCGGAAGAAGCGCGCGGTCGTGACGATCGCCGTCATCCTCTTCTTCCTCTTTCTCACCGGCGGGTCCCCGTCCGTCGTCCGCGCGGCGATCATGCACCTTCTCGTGCAGTTCGGCATCCTCTTCACCCGACGCGCAAACAGCCTCAATTCCTTCGCGATCTCCGGCGCGCTCCTCATTCTGATGAATCCCTTCGCGGCGTCGGACTGCGGCCTTCAGCTCTCCTTCGCCGCGACGTATGCCTGTCTTCTCTTTGCCGCGGACCGGAACAATCTCTTCCGCCGCGCCACGCGGAAACTGCGCAGAAGCCGCGTGCGCTTCCTCACGGGACCGCTCGAGCTCGTCGCCGTCACCGCCTGGGTGTCCCTCGTCACCCTGCCGCTCATCTGGCTGTATTTCGGGGAACTGCCGCTGCTCTCGATCCCGGCGAACCTGCTCTTCGTGCCGCTCGTGACGGTCTATATGTATCTCACCCTCGCGATGCTGCTCCTCTCGCCGCTCGTCGTCCCGACACCGCTCTTCGCCGCGCTTCTCGGGATCGGATACCGGCTTCTCGCCTCCCTTTCGGGATTGCTGTCCCTCTCAGGATCGGTCGTCCTTCCGGTGAATTATCCCTTCGCGCTCTTTTTCCTGATTCCGGCGGCCGTTCTGTTCCTCGCGTTCCCGTTCTTCCGGGTGAAAGGAAAGAAGGCAGCGCTCGCCGCCGCCTGCTCCCTCACCGCGGCGTTTCTCCTGACCGTCGGCTGCGTCCGCTTCGCCGCGCGGGACGACGTCGCCTTTACCTACCTCAACCGCGGGATCCATGACAGTTTCGTCGTTCTCTCCGAAAACCGCGTCCTCTTCGGCGATATGAGCGACGGCTCGTCCGGCTCGATCCCGCTTCTCACGGAGGAAATGTCCCGCCTGCACGCCGCAGAGGTCGACGCCGTCGTTCTGACGCACTATCACAAGAAGCACAGCCAGTTCATCGGACGCCTCGCGGAGAGGCAGATCATACACACGCTCGTCCTTCCGGAACCGCAGAACGACACGGAATGCGAGATCTGCGAGTCCCTGGAAGAGCTCGCCGCGCTGAGCGGGATCGACGCTGTCCGGCTCCCGGCAGAGGAGGTCTACGACTTTCACGGCGTCGGGATCACGGTCTTTGCGCGGACGCTCCTCTCGCGCTCGTCCCATCCCGTCTCCGGCGCACAGGTCGATCTTCTGGGGTGCAGGACGGTCCTCGCGTCCTCGTCGTTCGGCGAGGGGGATAACGCGCTGGTCGAGGCGGTCAGCCATGCGGACGCGCTGATCCTCGGGCCGCACTCCCCGGTCTACAAAAAGAACTTCCGGCTGAACTTCGAAAAGCAGCCGGAAATCCTGGCGTGTTGTACCGATTCGCTCGATCACATGGAAGAGGTGCCCGGGAATGTGATCCCCGTCGACGGGCGTCCCATCCGGATCACCGGACGAAAACGCGGGTGAGAAGCCACCAGAGCAGGGGGATCTGGAGAACGATGATGATCGGGATCCCGAGCATGAATTTGAGGTGCTTGGTCTTGTGCCGGATCAGGAGCATCGTCACGAGCATGGCGACGGAGCCGCCGAGCGCGGAGAGCAGGAGAAGCGTGTTCTCCGGCACCCGCCATGCGCCGCGCTTCGCCTTGACCTTGTCCGCGATCGTGACGACGACAGCGATCACCGAGATCACGCCGAGATAGCCGTAAAGAATGTTCGGATTCATGATTCTTCCTCCTTGGTATCGTATTCCTTTGCGCGGGCCTGCGCCATTTCGTCGCACCGTTCGTTGTAGGGATGACCGGCGTGTCCCTTCACCCAGACGAAGGTGACCCGGTGGATCCCACAGAGGGCAAGCAGCTCGTCCCAGAGCGCGGGATTGAGCGCGGGCGAGCCATCGGACCGCTTCCAGCCCTTCGCCTTCCACGAGGCCGCCCAGCCCTTCCCCATCCCGTCGCACAGGTAGCGCGAATCCGTGGTCAGCGTCACCTCGCAGGGATTTTTCAGCGCCTTCAGCGCTTCGATCGCCGCGGTCAGCTCCATCCGGTTGTTTGTCGTGTCCGGCTCGCCCCCGGACATTTCTTTTTCGATCTTTTTATAGACGAGCACCGCGCCCCATCCGCCCGGTCCCGGGTTGCGGAGGCAGGAGCCGTCGGTGTAAATCTCAACCTTCTGCATAGTCCTCTCCTTTTTGTTGCTGGTATCAGTATAGCACATCGCGCGCGAAAAAGCAAGACCGTGACCAAACCCGCCGCTGCGCATATCATGGAGGTGAGGACGCGCACGCCGCGTCTTCCAAGACCAAACGGAGGACACGAAGAAGATGATGGATATGAGAAACGCCGCACAGGCCGAAAGCATCGGAAGAGCGGCGGAATCGGTGACATCCGACGGTCCGGTGAGCCGCCCCTTCTCGGAAGGCAGACCGGACAGACGGGCTTCGTCTCGCCGGATGAGACGGTCGCGCCATGTGCTGGACAACACGGTCCGCACGGAAACGGACGGCGCCGCGGAGATGCCCATGCCCACAGCGGAGAACGGGGAGAACACACCGGACCGCTGCTGCGGCGGAGGCTTTCTCGCGGGGTATTCCCTCGCCATGGCGTATTTCCCCGATCAGGAATGGGACGGGATCTACGAGGACGACGAAGCAGCCCTGAAGCAGGGGACGCTCTTCGCCGGGCTCGACTTCCCCTTCTGCCCGGGATGCAGACGGTGACGGGGGTGCGGACATGAACGAAAAACAGAAGCTGATGCAGCGGATCCAGGCCTGCTGCTTCGTGCTGACGGAGACCGGCCTGTACCTCGACTCCCATCCCCAGTGCCGCAAAGCGCTCCGGTATTTCGAGAAATATGCGCGGATGCGCGACGAGGCAGTGCGGCAATACGAACAGAAATACGGCGCGCTGACCTATTACGGCGCGGACACGGCGAACGGGTGGAACTGGGTCACGGAACCGTTCCCGTGGGAAGCGTAAGGAGGCGGCTGTATGTGGATTTATGAAAAGAAGCTCGAATACCCGATCAATATCAAGAAGCCCGATCCGAAGCTCGCGCAGCTGATCATCTCCCAGCTCGGCGGACCGGACGGAGAACTCGGCGCGTCGATGCGCTACCTGAACCAGCGGTACTCCATGCCGTACCGGCAGGTGACCGGCATGCTTACGGATATCGGGACGGAGGAGCTCGCCCATCTCGAAATGGTCGCGACGATCCTCGCCCAGCTGACGAAAAACCTGACGCCGGAGGAAATTGAGAAGTCCGGATTCGCGACGTACTTCGTCGACCATACCACCGGGGTCTATCCGGTCTCGGCGGCGGGCGTGCCGTTCGATATGAAGTATATCGGCGTGAAGGGCGACGCCATCGCGGATCTGAATGAGGATCTCGCCGCGGAACAGAAGGCGCGGGTGACATACGACAACCTGCTCCGCCTGATCGACGATCCGGACGTGTGCGAC
>JAFYBI010000388.1 GCA_017540285.1 Clostridia bacterium
CTTATCGACTTTGACAAAATGTACGATAAGCTCATCAACGTGCTGACGCTGTACCGGGACGAATAAAAACGTAACTTTTCCAAAAAGACAGCATTCCCTCCGGAAACCCCGGTTTTCCCGTATCATACAACTGATCCCGTTCTGTGAAAGGAGAATCTCATGAAAAAGAACCTCGCCCTCATCCTCGCCCTTCTGATGCTCCTCCTCCCGCTCGCCTCCTGCTCCGAGACGACCAATGAGGAGGATCCCGCAGCGGCGCCTGCCGTCGAAGCGGATCCCGCAGCGGTCGACGGCGCCGAGGAAACCGAAGACCCGAACGCCCGGATCGAAAGCGGCCTGCCCTCCGCGGATTACGGCGGCTACACCTTCAACATCTATATCCACAACACCATCACGAACGATTTTCAGGCCGAAGAGATGACCGGCGAACCGGTCAACGACGCGGAATACGAGCGCATGATCGCCGTCCAGGACAAGGGCAACTGCGAGATCGTCCCGCTCGTGATCGCGGCGGACAACCGCCAGGGTCAGAAGGCCCTCAGCACCTCCGTGCAGGCGGGCACCAACGACTACGACCTCGTCTGCCTCTCCGGCTATTCCTCCTGCAACGCGCTCGTCGAAGGGCTTCTGACGAACCTGTTCACGGTGCAGAACCTCGACCTCTCCAAGCCGTGGTGGGATCAGTACTGCACCGAGGAATGCACGTTCAAAAACGCGGTCTATCAGATGACCGGGGACATCTCCATCGGCGACAACCGCGCGACGTTCTGCTATTTCTTCAACAAGAACATGGCCGAGACCTACAACCTGCCGAATTTCTATGACATGGTCGACAGCTTCACCTGGACCATCGACAACTTCCGGGAATTCGCGGAGGCCGTCGACACGAACCTCGACTACAACAACAACGGCAACCACGTCAACGACAAGGACGACATCTACGGCATCTACATCTGGGACGACATCATGATGGGCATCGTGAACGCCTCCGGCATCAAGTGCTGCACGATCAACCAGAACGGCGAGCTCGAGCTCACCCTGTACAGCGAGAAGTTCGTGGACGCGTTCGACAAATTCACGGCGTACGCATACAACAAGGATGTGACCTGCGCGTACCAGAGAAACGGCTACGCGGCGGATTACGGCGTGCTTGCGTTCCGCGAAGGACGCGCGCTCTTCTTCCTGCAGAACATCGGGGCGGCGGACCAGTTCCGCGACATGGAAGACGACTTCGGCATCCTTCCCCTCCCGCTTTACGACGAGAATCAGGACCGCTACTACAACAGCGCGGCGTCCTGGTCCATCTCGCTCTATTCGATCCCGAAGAACGCTTACGGAGCGGACGGCTTCGCGCGCGCGGGCTGGAGCACGGAAGCTCCCGCGTATGAATCAAAGTACTCCCTGACACCCGCCTACTACGAACAGACGCTGCAGAACAAGGTTTCCCGCGACGAAGAGAGCGCGCGCATGCTCGACTTGATCTTCGCGACGCGGACGTACGATTTCGGATGGTATTTCGAGATCGGCGGATACAACGAAGGCATCATGAATCTGCTCCGCGCGTACTCCACGGACGTCGCGTCGATGGTGAAGCGCAACGAGAAGATGGCGGCGAAGGTTTTGAACAAGTACAACGAAAAGATCGCGGCGCAGATCGAGGATTGACGGCCATCCCGATGCCGCGCATCGGCGGAGAAAGCCCTGTGTGATCAACGCGGGGCTTTCTTTTTGCGCCGGACAGCGCCCGGGGTGAGGGGACGTCCGGCTCCGCGCGCGGCGGCGAAAATTCGCTCTTGTATTTTCCATGTGAATATGGTATAATATTCTGTATAAAATCGCAGTATTTTCGAATCCGCGCCTCAGGCGCGCATGAGGTTTGTCTATGTCCCATTCCGAGAAACAGAAGCGCATCCGCAATTTCTCCATCATCGCCCACATCGACCACGGCAAGTCCACCCTCGCGGACCGGATCCTCGAATTCTCCAACACCGTCGCCGCGCGGGACATGGAGGAGCAGCTCCTCGACAATATGGACCTCGAACGCGAACGCGGCATCACCATCAAGGCACGCGCCGTCCGCATCGACTACACCGCCCCCGACGGCGAGCAGTACGCCCTGAACATGATCGACACGCCCGGCCACGTCGACTTCAACTACGAGGTCTCCCGCTCCCTCAACGCCTGCGAAGGCGCGCTCCTCGTCGTGGACGCCACGCAGGGCATCGAGGCGCAGACCTTGGCCAGCGCCTACCTCGCCGTCGACGCCAACCTCGAGATCGTCCCCGTCATCAACAAGATCGACCTGCCCTCCGCCATGCCGGACAAGTGCAAGGCCGAGATCGAGGACGTCATCGGCATTCCCGCCGAGGGCTACCCAGCGGTCTCGGCGAAGACGGGACAGAACATAGGCGACGTGCTCGACGCGATAATCCGCGACGTGCCCTCCCCCGAGGGCGACGAGGACGCGCCCCTGAAATGTCTTATTTTCGATTCGTATTACGACA
>JAFYBI010000389.1 GCA_017540285.1 Clostridia bacterium
ATGTAGATGTTCGGGTGGACGAGGATGTCTCCGATCGCGCCGAAGCTGACGTCGACGTTTGACCAGTGCTTTTCCGGATTTGCGGGCGCTTCGGGCTCCGGCGGCTCCGGCTCGGGCTCGGGTTCCGGTTCGGGCTCGGGAGCAGGCGTGTCAGGAGGGAGGGTCTCGGGCGGATCCGGTTCGGGAGCGGGCGGATCCGGCGGGAGCGTCTCGGGAGGCTCCGTTTCCGGCACGTCCGGTACGGGATCCTCTGCCGGTACGGAGACTGCGGCGGCGGGGGGATCGGGGAGCTCGTCCGCGGAGGGGGTGAGGTCCGGGACGCCCGCCTCGCGCAGCACGACCGCGCAGGAGGTGAGGACGAGGGTGAGGGCAAGAATGATCGATAGGCGTTTCAGTCGCATGGGATCCTCGCAATCGATGGGTAGGGGCTTATCCGCCGGAGAGGATTGCCCGAAGTCCGGCGGGGTAATCGCACTTTTTTCTATTATACCATTTTGCGGGGCGGAATGCAAGATGGAAAGTGAGAATCCCGCACTTGCGCGGCGGTGCGGTTTGTGCTATAATAGAGGGCAAACAACCGAAACCGGAGAAAAACGAAATGTCCACGCGAAAACCGGATTCCGTGTCCGGGGTCCTCATCATCGACAAGCACGCGGGGGTCACCTCCCACCGGATCATCTCCGCATGCCGCCGCCTCTTCGACACCGGGCGCGTCGGCCATACGGGGACGCTCGATCCCATGGCGACCGGGGTCCTGCCCATCCTGCTCGGCAGGGCGGTCAAGGCGTCGGAATACCTCATCGTCCACGACAAGGCCTACCGCGCCGAGATGCAGCTCGGGATCGTCACCGACACGGAGGACGTGACCGGCGAGATCCTCGGGACCTCGGCGGCGATCCCGGACGAGGAGACGGTGCGCCGGGTGTGCGCGTCGTTTACCGGCAGGATCCTGCAGGTCCCGCCGATGTACTCCGCCGTGAAGATCGGGGGGCGCAAGCTCGTCGACATCGCGCGGGAGGGCGGGGAAGTGGAGCGTGCGCCGCGCGAGGTGGAGATCTACTCCCTCACGGCGGAGAAGCTCGCCGACGACCGGTACGCCCTCGACGTCGCATGCTCGAAGGGGACCTACATCCGCACCCTCTGCGCGGACATCGGGCGGGCTCTCGGATGCGGAGCGGCCATGGCGGCTCTCAGGCGGACGCGGACGGGCCGGTTCACGCTGGACGACGCCGTGACCGTCGAAGCGCTCGAAGGGATGACGTTTGAGGAGCGCGCGGCGAAGCTTTTGCCCGTGGAAACGCTCTTCGAGGACCTCGGCATGGTCGAAGTCAACGACTTTTACGCGAAGCTGACCCGCGGCGGCGCCGACCTCTTTCAGAAGAAGCTGCACGTCGATTTCGCGCCCGGAACGCTGGTCCGCGTGCGGCACGGCGGGCAGTTCATCGCCCTCGCCCGCGCCATGGAGAAGGACGGCGTGCCGATTCTGCGGGCGGACAAGCTGTTCGTGATCGACGAGGGGAAAAAGGCCGGAGAAACGGCGGAAGAGGAGGAGAACGCATGAAAACGAAGGACGAGAGGATCCTCGAGACCCCGTGGCTCGATCAGCACGAGAAGTGGCCGACGGGATGCGAGAGCGTGACGGCGGCCCTGGCCCTCGGATGGCTCGGCTATCCGGTCGACCCCGATTTCTTCATCGACAACTGCCTCCCCCGCGCGCCCTACCCCCGCGAGGAGGACGGCGTGTGGCGGGCGGCGGACCCCGAGGACTTCTACCTCGGCGACCCGCGCACCCAGGACGGCTGGGGATGCTTCGCGCCTGCGATCCGGCGGGGTCTCGAGCGCTGGGCGGATCTCAAGGGCGAAGACCTGATCGTGCGGGAGCTGCACGGCGTGCCGCTGGACCGGCTCTTCCGGGAGGAGATCGACCGGGGACTGCCCGTGATCCTCTTCGCGACGATGGGTATGGCTGCGCCCCGGCCGTCGAGACGATGGCTCCTCGACGGGAGCGGAAAGCCGTACACCTGGAAGACGCCGATGCACTGCCTGCTCCTCATCGGGTACGACCGGGAGAGCGGGGAGGCCGTGTTCAGCGATCCCCTCGCCGGTCCCCGGACGCGCTATCCCCTCGCCGATACGGAGCGCGCCTACCGCGGGATGGGCACCGAGGCCGTCGTCGTCGAACGGCGCGCGGAGAAAAGGGTGAATAGATTGTAAATTCTCCGCCGCCGGGCTTTTTCCGCCGGACGGGATGTGGTATAATAAGTGGTATAATAATAAAATCATAAGGCTCCCGCACCCTGCGCGGAGCATGCGAACGGGGGATCCCTTGAATCAGAATCCAGAGCGGAGCGAACGAAGTTTCCGCGAACGCTTTTTCTCCCTATTTGACCGAAACTATCTGGCGCGGACCCTCGCCTATGTGCTCGTCTCCCTGCTCGCCGTCGGCTTCATCTTCTACATCGGTTACCATCTGGTCGATCAGTTCGAGCCGGGCCTCGAGCTCGTGGACGCGGTCACGAAGACCGTCGCGACCACCGTGGAGGCCGACGCCTACATCTTCCGCAGCGAGGTGCCCGTCTACGCCTCGAACTGCTGGAGCGGGAGCGTCACCGCGGCCGTCGCCGACGGAGGAAAGGTCTCCCGCGGCGGAAAGCTGGCCGACGTCTATTCCGCTTCCGCGCCGGAGATCGAGAGCCGCATCGCCGAGATCGACACGCAGATCGCCCAGCTGAGGAAGCACGAGGGCGAGGACCGCTCCGTGCAGTCCACCGCGGGCCTCGACGCCGGGATCTTCGATACCTTCTACGCGATCGCCTCCGACTGCGCGGGCGGGATATACGGCAACGCCATCGCGCGCCGGGTGGGCCTGCTCGTCGACATGCAGAAGCGCGCGGTCCTGAGGGGCGCCGTATCCGACTACGACACGCAGATCATGGCGCTGGAAAACGAGCGGGACCGGCTGAAATCCCAGCTCGGCCAGAACCTCGAGACCGTCTACGCCGCCCAGTCCGGATACTACTACGCCGAATACGACGGCTACGGCGAGATCTTCTCCGCCTCCCTCCTCCCCTCGATCACGTACGACGAGTTCCTCGCCCTGACCGAGAGCGAGCCGGACCCCGGCGACGGACGTCTTTCGGCGGGAACGGTCCTCACCGACTACCGCTGGTACGTCGCCTGCCCGATGTCGAAGACCGAGGCCGCGGAGTTCGTCGACCGGGTGTCGTGCGACGTGGAGTTCCTCTCGGCCGCCGAGAGCTTCACGATGACCCTCGAGCGCATCGTCTCGCAGGTCCCGGGTGACCGGGCCGTCGTCATCCTCGAGTGTGGCGTCGTCCCGTCCTCGTTCGACTTCACACGGATGCAGAAGGTTCTGATCTCCACCGAGGAATACACGGGGTTCGAGCTGCCGCTCACGGCCCTGCGCGTGGTGGACGGCATGAACGGCGTGTACGTGCAGGACGGCGTGACGATCCGCTTCCGGCGGGTGAACATCCTCCACGAGACGGACGACGGGACCGTGATCTGCGTCGGCAATCCGACCGAGAACGCCGCCATCCGCGAGGACGTGCGCGTGGCCAATCTCGCGGCGCGGGACTCCGACGTCACCTACGACGAGACCTCCTTCGGCACGTATTACTGGATCGAGGAGAACGACGTGGTGGTCGTCGGCGGCCGCGATCTCTATACGGGAAAGATCATAGGATGATGCAATGCTGACACCAGAAAGAAAAAACGAACTCAGAGACCGGTATCTCCGCGTGTGCGAGAACATCGAAGCGGCGAGGCTGCGGCGGGGGACAGGAATCCCCGTCACCCTGCTCGCGGCGACGAAGACTGTCCCCGAGGAGGAGGTCGCGTACCTCGTCCGGGAATGCGGGCTGCGCCTGTGCGGCGAAAACCACGCGCAGGAGTTCGCGGCGAAATTCGACGGCGTGACGGCGGCCGGTGCGCGGATGGACTTCATCGGCCATCTGCAGACCAACAAGGTCCGCGTCGTCGCGGGGCGGGCGGGGCTGATCCACTCGGTCGATTCCGTGCGTCTCGCGGCCGAGATCGACAGCCGGTGCCGGAAGCTGGGCGTGACGCAGGACATCCTCGTCGAGATCAACATCGGCGAGGAGGAATCGAAGACCGGCGTCGAACCCGATCGGTTTGACGATTTTCTCGCCGAAATCGAGCCTTTTTCGGCCATCCGGGCGGTCGGAATCATGACAATGGCGCCGAAATGCGAAAAACTTGAAGATTTTCGGGCATATTTCAGGAAATCTTATCAATTTTACCTTGACTTTTCGGCAAAAAAACTGCATAATATAAGAGAACCCGTTTTGTCCATGGGAATGAGCGACAGCTACGAATGCGCGATCGAAGAGGGGGCCACCCTTGTGCGCGTCGGCTCGGCCATTTTCGGGGCGAGGCACTATCAATAAGTCAAAACATCTGCCATGCGGCAGAATGGAGGAATTTTATGGGACTCATGGATCGAATCAAGAAAGTAACCGGCTCGAACGACACCTACGATGAATCTTACGACGAGGATTACTACGACGGATTTGATAATTATGACGAGGGCGCGGAGGACGGCGACGTCCAGTACGCGGCTCCCCAGCCGCAGCAGGGGAACGCGGGTCCCAACCCGCAGCCCATGGGCAGCCTGAATCTCTCCGGCTCCAACATCAAGATGCAGGTCGTCCGTCCGGAGACCTACGACAGCGACACCGCCACCCAGATCGCCAACCACCTTCTGAACAAGTGCACCGTCGTTCTCAATCTTGAAAAGACCACCAAGGAGGCTTCCCGGCGTCTGATCGACTTCCTCACCGGCGTTGCGTACTCCATCGGCGGCGATCTGAAGAACATCGCGACCAACGCGTACGTCATCACGCCCTCCAACGTGGACGTCGAAAACGCGAAGATCCGCTCCACGCCGAAGCAGACCGAGCCCGAACCGGAAGAAGAGACCCCCGCTGAGGGCGACTTCGACGATTTCAACTGATCCGGGAGCCGGCGCGCGTGCCGGAATAATAATCTACAAACATAGCGCTTGAGGAAGAAGGTCCTCAGGTCTTGTTTGTGTACTCTCGGGAGGATGATTTGACCTCAATCCTGTATGTCCTGTCCGCGACGCTGCGGATCTTACTCTACGCTTTTCAGCTCCTCATGCTGGCGCGGGCCATCGTGAGCTGGCTGCCGCTCGACGAGGATTCGCCCGTCGAAAACTTCCTCTACGCGGTGACGGAGCCGGTGATCGCCCCGGTGCGCGCCCTCTGCGAGCGCTTCGGCTGGTTCGAAGGATTGCCGGTGGATATGTCGTTCTTCATCACCTTCCTCCTGATCACCGTCCTGACGGCATTTCTGTGAGGTGGGAACATGAAGAAGGGCGACAGCATGATCGTCGAGCGGGCGATGGAGCTCTGGCGGGCTTCGGCGTACGAGATCGCCGCGACGGACTTCTGCTCCCCCGCCGAAAAGCGGGAAATCTATAACGAACTCAACGCCCGGATCGGAAGCGGCATGTCCCGATGCTTTTTCTGGGGCGGCTGCCGTGGCGCCGAACGTGGCGTCACGGTTTTTTTGCCGGAGTGGTACCTGCCCGCGGACGCGCCGGCTCACCATATGCCCCTTGACGAGGCGCGCACGGACGCCTTCGCCGCGTTCCTCTGCGAGAACCCCGACGTCCTCGCCGAGATCCCCGTGACGGCTCTGTCCGTGAAGGGAAGCGGGTTCCGGGAGCTCGGGCACCGGGACTTCATGGGCGGGATCCTCTCGCTCGGCGTCGACCGCTCGGTCATCGGGGACATCGCGGTGCTTTCCCCGTCGGAGGCTCTCGTCTTCGCGCACAAAAAGATCGTGCCGTACCTCGTCTCCGAGCTGACGCGGATCGGCCGCGACGCCGTCCGTGTCGAAGAAGCCCGGATCGCGCCGGATTTTATCCTCCCGCGTCGGTTTGAGGAGATCCCGGTCGTCGTGTCCTCGCCGCGCCTCGACGGGGTGGTGAAGGCCCTGTGCGGCAAGTCGCGCGAGGCGGCGGCGGAGATGGTGCGGGAGGGGCTGTGCGAGGTCAATTACGCCGTCTGTACGGACGTTTCGAAGGAGCTCTCGGCGGGGGACGTCCTCTCCGTCCGGGGCGTCGGGAAATTCGTCGTCGGCGAGGTCACCGGCTCCACGAAGAGCGGGCGGCTGCGGATGGCGTGCAGAAAATACGTATAAAGCAAGATCAAGGACCGCGTGATGCGGGAGGAGGACCGTCATGGCGAAAGATTTCAGAAAGAAGGACTTCGGGCGCGCGCTCAGAGGCTACGCCGTCGAGGAAGTGGACAAATACCTCGAGGCGGTGACCGCGGAATACCGCCGGCTGGAAAAGCGGTCCTGGGAGACGTCGAAACAGCTTGCCGACGCCGAAAAGCGCCTCGAGGAATACGCCGCCGCGGAAGCGGATGCCGCGGAAACCCTCGACGCCGCCGATGCGATCCTCGCGGATGCGAAGCGGCAGTCCGAGGCGATTTTGGCCGAAGCCCGCGAGACCGCGTCGAAGGAGGCCGAGAGCATCCTGAACGAAGCGGGCGACGCGGCTGCCAAAACGAAGGACGACGCCCTGATCCTGCGCCGCAAGGCCGAAAGCCTCCTCCGGGAAGCCGACGACGCCAGAGAAGCCGCGGATGCCGCCCGCGCGAAGGCATGGGAGGAGATCTCCGCGGAGCGGGACGAAGCCGTCCGGCTGCGGAAGGAGACGGAGGCGCTGAAACGGGAAGCCGCCGAGGCCGCACGGTCGGCTGGCGAGCGCGCGCAGAAGCTCGAGAGGGCGGTCTCCGCGTTCCTTTCGGACGTCGAGGCCTTCCGGAGCGCGACGGAGTCCATGGCGAACGCCCAGCGCAACGCCGCGCAGAACTTCACGAAGGACACCGAGAACTTCCTCGCGCTCCTGCGGTCCGGTACAGACCGGAAAACGGCGGAGGCGGAACGTGCCGACGCGGAGGAAGCGATCGCCGGCGGTGCGTTCCCGGGCATCGAGCAGGCCGTCGCGGCGATGAAGGATCTGATCGTCGAGATCCCGGACGACCCGGATTACCCGGACGACGGGGACGAAGCGGATGACGAAGCCGTCTTCGAAGATCCCGAGACCTTCGAGGAGCCCGAGGCAGACCCCGCCATGGAAGACCCGGACGCGGAAGAGGTGTCCGATGAGGCCGACGCGCCCGCGGAGCCGGACGTGCCCGAAGGACCGGACGCCGGGATCGACGAGCCCCTGACGCCCGCCGACAAGCTCGAAAGCAGCATCCGCGCGCTCCTCGGCGAAGAGCCCCGCAAGGAGGGCCGCTCCGCGCTTGACCTGCTCGATTTCGAAGAGCCGGATTCCAGCCGCCCGCCGTATAAGGACGTCGATTTCGAGGCCCTGACCGCCTCCCTGCGCCGCGACGAGGCGGAGAAGCCCGCGGACGCAGACGACGCGGACGACGACGAATGAGCCCCCGAATTTCCGAAAAGAAAGCACGAAGCCACATGATCATCACCATCCTTGTTATCGTTCTGTCCGTCGTCGCCGATCAGGTGTCGAAGCACTTCCTCGCGGCGTTCCTCACCGGTCTTGAGAACCGCTCGTACCGTCTCATCCCCGACGTCCTCCACCTCACCTACCTCGAAAACCGCGGCGCGGCCTTCGGGATGCTCTCGGAGCACCGCTGGGTCTTCATGGTCTTCTCGGTCGTCGGCATCGCGGCGATCCTCTTGCTCGTGGCGAAGGAGAAGCCGGCGAGCCGGTGGGTGCAGGTCGCGGCGGGGCTGATCGCGGGCGGCGGCATCGCCAACATGATCGACCGGGTGCGCCTCGGCTACGTCGTGGACTTCATCGACTGCCGCTTTGTCGATTTCTACGTCTTCAACATCGCGGATTCCTGCGTCACCGTCGGATGCGCGATCTATTTCGTCGCGGTCCTCGTCGAGGAGATCCGCGCTTACCGGAAAAAGAAGGCGGACGGGACCCCGGAGGAGACGGCCGATACGCCCGGCGCTCCCGAGGGGGAAGGATCCGCTCCCGAGGCGGAAGAGAAGGAGCGGCGCGGCGATGCATGACGAGGCCGAAGACATCCTCTCCGTCCTGTGCGGAGACGAGGAAGCCGGGGTCCGCCTCGACGCGTTTGCCGCCGCGCATGCCGGGATCTCCCGCGCCCGCGCGCAGAAGCTGATCGAGGACGGGGACATCACGCTGAACGGCCGGGCGGCGAAGAAAAACGAAAAGCTCTCGCCGGGCGACCGGGTCGAGATCGCCTTCCCGGAGACGGAGGACGCCGAGGCCGAGCCCGAGGACATCCCCCTCGACGTGGTCTGGGAGGACGGCGACATCATCGTCGTCAACAAGCCCGCCGGCATGGTGGTGCATCCCGCGCCGGGACACGCCTCGGGGACGCTCGTGAACGCGCTCCTGTGGCACTGCGGCGACTCGCTCTCCGGCATCGGCGGCGTGAACCGGCCGGGGATCGTGCACCGGATCGACCGGGACACCTCGGGGCTGATCTGCGCGGCCAAGAACGACCGGGCGCACGCCTCGCTCGCCGAGCAGCTGAGGACCCATGCGATGCACCGTGAATACCGCATGATCGTCACGGGAAACCTGCGCGAAGAGGAAGGCACGGTCGACGCGCCGATCGGGCGGCATCCGACGGACCGCAAGAAGATGGCGGTGATCCGGCCCGGCACGAAGAACGGCGGCCATGCGCGGGAGGCCGTCACGCACTGGCAGACGATCGAGCGGTATCCGTCGTCCGGGTTCACGTATGCCGGGGCGGTGCTCGAGACCGGGCGGACGCATCAGATCCGCGTGCACATGGCGTACATCGGGCATCCGCTGATGGGCGACACGCTTTACGGCGGCGGACACACCCCCTTCGAGCGGCATTACCGGTCCCTCCTCGACGGGCAGATGCTCCATGCCGCCGCGCTCGTGCTCAAGCATCCGCGGACCGGGGAGGAAATGCGGTTCGAGACGCCCCTGCCGGCGGGCTTCGGAGAAATGCTCGCCGTTCTGCGGGCAAGAGAAGACAGTTGATCGCGTTCCGGGGCGGCTTTTTGTGCATGGTGCACATATACCCCCGGAAAGATTCAACTGTCTTTTGACGATCCGGCGTTGACAAAATTCTCGAAAGAGTTTATAATGGCATAGTTGAACAAGTATTCAACTTTGCCGGGGAGGAACACCGTGGCAAAGAAAATGACCTGCGAATCCGAAGGCATCCACGAGGAGGTCGTGCGGTTCGTGAAGGACCTCCTGTCGGAGCGGGAGGAATACGACGATCTCGCGTCGCTGTTCAAGCTGTTCGGCGACGGGACGAGGGTCCAGATCCTGCACGCGCTGGAACAGCGGGAGATGTGCGTCTGCGATCTCGCCGCGCTGCTCGGCGTGACGAAGTCGGCGGTGTCGCACCAGCTGGCGGCCCTGCGCCTCGCGAACCTCGTGAAGTTCCGCCGCGAAGGCCAGATCGTGTATTATGCCCTCGCCGACGAGCACGTCAAGACGATCCTCGACATCGGATTCGAACACCTGAGAGAAGAATAACGGACGGCTCCCCTGCCGCCTCTTCCCCCGGGGTGAACGATTCCCCGAAAGTTGAATACTTGCTCAAATAATCACTTTCGAGGTGCGCTATGGAAAAGACCGGACCGGAATCCCGTCATGAACAGGAACTCGAGCATGAGCACGAGCACGAACATGAGCACCGTCACGAGCACGAACACGAACATGAGCACGAGCACCGGCATGAGCATGAACATGAGCACGAGCACGGACACGGGCATGAACACGGGCATGAACACGGGCACAGTCATCATCACGACCACGGCCACGGCGAAGAAGAAGAGAATACCGCACTCCGGGTGA
>JAFYBI010000390.1 GCA_017540285.1 Clostridia bacterium
CGCATTCCGCATAGAAATCGAGGAGCCCGCCGACGATCTCGACGTCCATGGTCGGAGAGATCGCGAGGTAAACCGGACGGCGCTCGCTGTCGAAATAGCGGTTTTCCGGCGAGGTGGACGGGCCGGTGTGGAGGTATCCGTCCGGACCCTCGAAGAGCGTGTCCATGAAGAATTCCGCGCAGTTGCGGATATACCGGTACGCCGTGGTCCGGAGGAAGTTCTTGTCCCCCGTGTAGAGCCAGTGCTCCCAGAGGTGATAGGCGAGCCACGCGCCGCCGAGGGGCCAGAGTCCCCAGAGACCGTCCGCCGCCGCCGCGAAGCCGTAGATGTCGGAGAGGTGATGCACCACCATGCCGCGGGCCTCGTAATTCTCCCGCGCGACGCGTTCGCCGCCGGGGAGGAGATACCCGTTCATGTAGTCGAACAGGGCGGACGTGCATTCGCCGATGTTCGCCTCCTCCGCCTGCCAGTAGTTCATCTGGAGGTTGATGTTTGTGTGGTAGTCGCTGTTCCACGGAGGCGTGAGGCCGTCCGCCCAGACCCCCTGCAGGTTCGCGGGCAGCGTGCCGGGACGGGAGGAGCCGATGAGGAGGTACTTGCCGAAAGCGTAGTAGAGCGAGAGCAGGCCGTCGTCGCGCGCGTCGGGATCGTTCTTCAGCCGCTCGAGGCGCTCGTTCACCGGAAGGGCTTCGAGCGCGGGATCGGCGGGGAAGGATATGTCGGAGCGGTTCATCAGCGCCCGGTGGACCTCCACGGCCTCCTTCCGGAGCGTGTCCCAGCCGGCGAAGGTCTTGTCGAGCAAATCTTCGGCCGCGTTCACGAGGTTGAAGGACTTGAAGGCCGTGACGATGACGGTGTAAAGCTCCAGACGGGAGGCGTCCTTCACGTCGACGCCCGCTTCGGAGACGGACGCCGCGCCGTCGGTGACGATCTTGGTCTTGATGAGGAAGCGGTTGTCGTTCACGGCGGTCCCGCAGACGGCGGCGATCCCCTCGGGGGTGACCGTCAGATGACGGATGTTCTCGCGGCGGAACCGGATCCCGGCGGAGAACGCGGCGGACGCGGTGAAGCGGGAAGCGATCAGCCCCGCCGGATAGGAGGCAAAATACTCGCGCGCATAGGACACGCCGCCGCGCTCATACGCCACCGTGCAGACGCCGTCCGTGAGGTCGATGTCCCGGCGGTAGTTCTCCGCCTCGTCGTCCTCGTGCAGGCGGACGCGGATCTCGCCGGCGTACTCGTAGGCGCGGATGCGGTTGAAGCAGTCGCTCATATTCTCGAGCGCCCACATGTCCGCGTCGTATTCGCGGCCTTCGAGGAAGAGCTCGCGGATGTGCCGGATCTTGTCCGCGAATCCGTCGACCTTGGTATTCATCGGGCCGCCGTCCCAGATGGATTCCTCGTTGAAGGTCAGGCGTTCTTCGCCCACGCCGCCCCAGACCATGAGACCGGCGGAGCCGCATCCGACGGGGGACGCGTTGTCCCACTGCGGCGCGGCGTTGGCGAGGTGCAGGATGTAATTTTTCATGGTGCCTCCTCTTTGGAAAAGATAGAAGTATAAAGGTGAGGGAAGAGGTGCGCCGGGATCCGCGGACGGATCCCGAAAGAAATCAAAGGCGCGTCATACGGTATGCTCCGTGCGGAGGATGACCTCCTCCTGCATCGTGGGGGAGAGGCGGACAAAGTAGTCGCTGTATCCGCCGATGCGCACGACGAGATCGGCGTATTCTTCGGGATGCACCCGCGCGCGCTCGAGCGTCTCCCGGTCCGTGACGTTGATCTGGATCTCGAAGCCGCCGCGGGCGAGGTAGGTCTTGACGAGCGCTTCCACGGCGCCGAGGCTCCGGTCGTTGAAGACCGATTTCGTGAACTTCATGTTGACGGCGATCCCGCCGATGAATTTCCAGTGCTCCCATGAGGTCGAGGACAGCACGGAGGCCGTCGGACCCTCGGCTTCGCGTCCCTGCGCAGGTCCCGATCCGTCGCCGAGCGGGAAACCGGCCAACCGTCCGTCGGGGGTCGCGCCGGTCGAGCGTCCGAAGATGTCGTGCATGATCCAGCAGAACATGCTCGGGATGAGCCTGCCGTTTCGGAAGGGGACGCGGTGCTTTTCGCATTCCGCGGCGAGAAAGGCGGAGATCTCGGCGACGAATCCGTCCGGGGATCCCGGGTCGCGGCAGTCGCAGCCGTATTTCGGCAGGGCGCGGATC
>JAFYBI010000391.1 GCA_017540285.1 Clostridia bacterium
GGAAGAGATCCCCCACATCCCGCCGTCTTCCGTGGTGAAGTATCGCCGCACCGCGCCGAAGAGGTTTTCAGGGTTCAGGTCGGGATCGTTTTCGAGAAATCCGCTCAGATCGGCATAGAGCTTATGTTCGATCATCATCTCGATCTCCGCGCCTTTCTTCGGTTCAAAATAGCTGCGCGGCTGAGCGATGACGATGTCCGGTTTATAAAGCCCCGTGAGCATATCGGTCGCCAGCTTCTGCGCTCCCCGGGTCATGTCAGCGTCCGTGTTGTACTTCGTGTAGTCCGTGACGATCACCCTTGTTTCCGGATGGGCTTTGTTGTACTCCACGATCTCCATGGAATACCAGCCCGACAGTGCATTGAAGGCAACTTGAATCGTCGGAATGGTGGAAAGGTCGATCTCCCCGAGCGAACGGTAAATCGCGATCCAGCTTTCATCCGACGCGAAGAGGAGCGTTTCCGGATCGATCACGCCGCAGAAGCCCGCGCCCCCTTCCAGCATGTTGGAGTTCTCATAATTCATGAGAAGCACACTTCCCGTGCCGTCATACCCGTACACACCCTGTTCCGTTTCGAAGTAGAAATCATACCCCTCGCCGAACACGATCGCGGACGGACGGGTCCGCAGGCGGATCACGGATTCTTCTCCGTTTTTCTTGTCGAGCACGGCGATGCCGCTGTCCGTCGAGACCCAGACCTTTCCTTCCGGCGAAACGGTCAGCGGAGCAGAATAGCTGTGCGATACAAACGAGTTCAAAAAGACGCCGTCCGGGGAGAGCACGACGACTTCCCCGCTTGCCGCAAGCCAGATATCCCCATCGGCGTCAATGGCAGAAGAGGTGATCTGAAACCGTCCGAAATCCGCCTCGAATCTCTCCGACGCGGCAAAGAAGGTGCGGACGTCGGAGACGGTCTTCCCTTCCTGCGTGTCAAGGTCGAGCAGGTTCAGTTCTTCCTCGGCGAATTTGTGATCGGCGGGAATCGCCGTCACCCAGACGAAGCCATGCTCTCCGAAAGCCGCCGTCTGCACGATGCGGTCCTCGGGAATGTCGAAGGACGCGCCCTTCGTCACATCATCGCCGTTTACCGTCATGATAACTCCTTTTCCCACCTCCCCCATTGCCCAGAAGGTCACGTCCCCCGTTTCACCGTCGAATCGCATCCCGCCCGGGTCCAGATGCGACACGTCGACATAGACGCCTTCGGGCCGGATGAGCTCCTCGCCGCGGTAGACGCCCGTGAGGATGCCCGTCAGTGCCGCGTTTGCGGGATTTCCGTCCGGCATCGGCCCGGGCTCGACCGTCAGCCCGCCGTTCTTGCGGCAGCCCGTGAAGACAAGCAGGACCGCGAGAAGAGCGACGCATGCTCCCCGGACTGTCCCGGGGACTCCTGATTTTGCAGCCATCGTCATGATCCTCCGTTTGTTCACACGACCGAGCGGCCTTCGATGAATTCGATCGTTGTTTTCGTCTTTGTCCCGTGTATATTTTTATTATAATTGTAATTCATGAATCGAACGTGAACGAACGGTATCTTTTTTTGACGTTTTTGATATTCCGCTTCAAATCAAAAAGGGTGAACGTTTGTCCACCCCTTCTGACGGAAAGCAGATATCATTGCAAACCGGCGAACGATTCGAGCGCCTTGTCGAGCTGCTTCTGCGCGACCTTCTGGATGCGCTGCCAGCTGGACGCGAGATCGGTCGATTTGCTGTAATAGAGATTGGTCACGAGCGAGCCCGCGCCGCCCCAGTCGGAAATGAAGCCGAGGTCGTACACGCGCGTCGCGAAAATGATGTCGAGCATGTCGCCGGACTCTTCGTCGCGGACGTAGCGGGTCTTCAGCGCGTTGTCATAGTAGGCGGGCGTCAAGGTCGAGAGCGACGCATATGCCATCGCCTCGAGCGTCACGCCGACGAGCTCCGGATCCTTGCAGGTGACGGGAACGCTGACGGAGCTGACGAGCCCCGTGCTGATGAGATTGTTGTATTCCGGCTGATTTTCGTCGAAGAGCGGATACGGGAGGATGCCGAACTCGAACTCCGCCTCGCGCATGCCGTTGATGTCCACGAGCGCGAAGGTCACCATCATGACCTGGCTGGCGTTGAACATCTTCGCAACGGTGTTGTAGCCCGCGTCGCCGGTCGTGTGATCGGAGAGCATCTTGTCGTCATAGCAGAGAGAGGTCACCTTGTCGAACACGTCGAAGGAGCGCGGCGAACCGATGACGAACGAGAGCGTTCCCTCTTCGTTCTTGTCGACGATCCGCTCGCCCGCGCCGAAGTACATCGAGATCGGGGCGTTCCCGGCGATCGAGAGGCCCCAGACGTCGTCGTGGGTCATCTTGCCGTCGCCGTTTGCGTCCGCGGTGACGACGGATGCCATCTCCCGGACCTTGTCGAGCGTCCAGCCCTTTTCGCGTACCAGCTCGTACGGGTTGTCAAGCTGATAGTCCGCGATCATCTGCTTGTTGAAGAACATGACCATCGTGCATTCGTTGTCGAGAATGGCGATGTCGCCGGTGGTAATGAAGAGCTTGTCCGCGATCAACATGTTCTCGTTTGCCCGCTGGTCCCACCACGGATGGGTCAGGTCGAGCCACGGCAGGGTGTTCAGATCGAGCAGCAGTCCTTCCGTCGCCAGCGCGATCGTCGAGTTGATGTACGGCATCACGACGTCGTAGACGTTCTCGTCCGACTTGATGGATTTCCGGGCGATCTGATGGCAGTCCGGCTGCTGGGTCTGCGCGATGTGGATGTCGAGGTCTTTTTCGATCTGGGCGTTCCGCGTGAAGACGGCATCGTTGATGAGCGTACCGTCCATCTCTTCGGCATAGATCTCGTGGCTGGTATACCAGTCAAAGCCGAGATGCTTGGATGTCAGGAACATGACCTCCGCGCCGTCGAAGGTCTTGTCGGGGAGCTCCGGGTGCAGCTGGGTCTCCTCTTCCGGAACGACAGCCGCGTCGCTCTCCGGTGCGGACACGGGCGTCTCGTCCGGCCCGGCATTGCTCCCCGCGGCGCACGACACGGCGGACAGCAGCATCGAAGCCGCGAGGACGCACGCGCAGAGCACAGAATGTCTTTTCGTCATCGGTCAGTATCTCCCTTTCATTTCATGGATGGGGAGAGCGTCCTCAGCCGCCCTCGTACTCGTCGAATGCCTTGTAAACCTTTTCCATGTACTTGTCAAAGACCTTGTGGTTCTTCTGATAATAGGACGCGATATCCTTCGACGGCGTTTCCAGGAGATACTGGATCCAGAACACCGGGCCCCATCCGCCGTAAACGTAGCCGAAGTCGAAGATACGGGATTCCATGATCATATCGATCATCGCGATGGAGTCGTAATCGCGCGCGCCTTTGTATTTCAGCGCGGTGTCGTAATAGGCGGGGACGGTCTTCTTCCAGCTCTCGGCGCAGAGGACCTCGAACATCGTGCCGATGAATTCCGGATCGGTGATGCTCCGCGGGACCGCAAGCCCTTCGTGACCGCCGTCCACGGAGGTGTAGTACGAAGCCTGCGCCGAATCCCACTTCGGATAGGGGATGATGCCGTATTCGAACTCCACGTCGCGCAGGGTGGAGGTCGCCACGTCGAACACGCCGTCCGCAAAGATCGCGTTGCCGGGCTCGAAGGCGATCATCGTGTTGTGTGCGATCTCAAAATACACCTGATCGGTCTCGTAATACAGGTTGTACAGGCGCTCCATGAGCGAGACGATCTTTTCGTCGAAGTAGGAGATCTCGTAGGTCCCGTCCTCCTGCTGGGTGGCGATCTTCTTGCCGAATGCCCAGAGGTAGGCGTTCGCCGCGGATTTCGTGGAGGTGGAGAGCGCGTAGGTGTCTTCCTTGTCCCGCTTGCCGTCGCCGTTCTTGTCGGTATAGACGCCGGTGGAGAGCTCGATCTGCTTGTCGAGCGTCCATTCGCCCTCGCGCACGACCTCATAGAGATCCGGCAGGCCGAAATCCGTCGCCAGGACCTTGTTGTAGAACATACAGTAGGTCTTGGTGATGGAGGAGAGCGCGAAGTCGCCGATCGCGATGAAGGTCATGCCCTTATAGGTCAGGTCCTCGATCGTACTGCTCGACCACCACGGCTTGTTGAAATCGATGTGCGGCAGATCGGCCATGTCGTACATGATCTTGTTGGTGACCGCCATGCCGAGATAGATGATGTGTCCGGAGATCATCTGGTATTCGTCGTCCCCGGCGGTCACGGAGTTCTTCACCCGGTCGGTGATGGAGCTCTCTTCAAAGACATTCGCGTCGAGCGTGACGTTGAAGCGCTCCTCGACGGCGGCGTTGCGCAGGTAGACGGCATCGTTGACGACCTCGCCGTTCTGTTCGTCGGTGAGATAGTAGTCCTCGAATTCTTCGTCGCCCGCGATGCGGAAGGTCCGTCCGCCGAAGTCCGCGTCGGGGACCTCGTCGCTCACGTCTTCACGGGCGTCCAGCATATCCTTCTGCGGTTCTTGCTCTGCGGGCTCGCCGGAAGAAGAAACCTCGGGACTCATGTTGTCCGAAGGCTTCTGTTGGTCGTCCCCGGGCTTTTCGGAACAGGAGGCGAAAAGCGGCAGAAGCAGGAGGAGCGCGAGTAACAGGCAGCAAATCTTTTTGGCGTTCATCTTGGCTTTCCTTTCTTTATGAAATAGATAGAATTAGGGTTCGTTTTCCGTCAGGACCTGCGGCAGGCTTCTGCGGTTTGCTCGTCCGGACCCGGATGACGGATTCGTCCGCGTTTCCCGCCGACAAGCCGACAAGCAGGCGCTGCCGGTCGTCTCGGCCTTTCGGGGAGTTCCCCGTCGCGCTCATACGAGCGTGACCTCCCGCGCGATCCCTTCGTACCCGCCGCCCGTCACGATCTGGACGAGCGAATCGGTGAGATTGCTGACGTAATCGAAATGCAGGTGCCCGGTCAGGATGACCCGGATGAGGGGTTCGCTCCTGATGTAGTCGATCATGCGCAGCGTCGGCTCATCGGGTCTCTGCTGCACCGCGCGGAATTCGTCGTACGGGAGGAGGTGTTCTTCGTCGCAGCCCACGAGATAGGTACAGCTGTTCGGCGCGCGTCTCCGGTGCTCCTGATAGAGGCTTTCCTCGAAGAGCGGATCGTGGAAGGCGAGCACGATGGGCACGCCCTTCTCCGCTTCGCGCTTCAGCTTCCAGATCTGCCAGTCCTCGAAGCGGTAGTAGCCGTTGTCGATGCCGACGATGTTCACGCCGCCGACGATTTTGGAATTGAAGAACATCGGGACGCCGAGGCCGTAGCCCATCTTCATGTAGCTGTTCATGCGGTAGGCGGCGTCCTCCCACGCCTCGCCGACGTACTGGGAGTACTCGTGGTTGCCCGCGATGAAGAAGATATGCTCGTCCTTCAGGATCCGCCGCGCCGCCTCGACGTTGGGAATGGAGACGAAATCGATCAGGTCGCCCGTGTGGACCAGAAGATCGCAGTTCTCATGCGCATAGGCGATCTGCTCTTCGAGAATGTGCTTCTCCGACGGGCTGCCCATACGTCCGGCCAGCCTGCGCTTTCGCTCGTCATCCCGCTCATCCGCGAGGTCGAGGTGCGTATCGGTCACATGCAGCAGCTTCACAGGCCGCTCCAGCCCGATCGAAACGGTGGTCTTTTCAAGCGTCATGGTGTTTCTCCTTCCCTTTTCCCAAAACAGATCGGATGTCGGATCAGCCGGAGATGGCGTCCATGGTCTTCTGCATACTCTTCGACATGACCTTTTCGATCCGCGTCATATCGGAGATAAAGGTCTCGCCCTTTCCGGCCAGCGCGTCGGTGATCGTGTTCTCCACACCGCCCCAGTTATAAATGTGGCCGATTTCAAACCGCGCGTCGGAGGCATAGAGCATCCGGACGATGTCGATCGCGTCCTGATCGCGGACGTATTTGTAATTCACGAGCTCGTCGAAGTAGCATTCACGGACCAGCTTGTGCGATTCGCCGCAGAGATTCTCGAGGCCGACGCCCGCGCGGTCCGGATCGGCCACGGTGATCGGGATCATCATCGGCTGGATCTGGTTCGTGATGAAGGAAATGTAGTCCTCCTGCGCGGCGTCGTATTTCGGGAACGGCAGGACGAGATAGTCGAATTCCGTATCGCGCATGGTGCTGAGGCCGCCGACCGTACAGGAGGTGAAGAGGGTCAGATCGTCGCGGAACCGCCCGAGGAAGTCCCCGTTGTGCTCCGCGTAATTCGTGTCGCCGAGCACCGCGGAATAGCGGGACACCACATCGAAGTACTTCTCGCTCACGCCGTCATAGACCATGCTGCCGTCCGCGCCTCTGCTGAACAGCTCCACGTCCGCCGCGTGCGTAAAGCCAAGCTCCGTCGAGGTCTTGTAGCCCGTAAAGCCGATCCTGTCCTGCTTCCCGCCGAGCTTGCCGTCGCCGTTGAGGTCTTCCGCACCCTGTGCGACCATGCCGAGGAACGTGTCGATCGTCCACTCGCCTTCCCGCACGAGGGTGTAGGGATCGGCCATGCCGTGATTCTCGATAAAGGGCTTGTTGCAGATGATGATGCTCTGGAAGTCGAAGAGATAGTAGTTGATGTCGCCGAAGGCCATGTAGATGCGGTCGTTGAGGCGGATGCTGTCCATCGCGTTCCGGTTCCACCACGGCGCCTCGAAATCAAAGGCGGAGATCCCGTTCATCGTGAGGAGATACCCCTTCTGCAGGAAGTTGGTGACCGCCGTCGTGCTGTGCTGCCAGAACGCCTGATAATGATCGTCGCCCGCCGTGACGGAGGAGCTCATGATGCTCGTGACGTCGCTGAGGCTCGTTTTGGTGAAGTCGATGGTGATGTTGAGCCGCTCGTTGACGTTGACGGTCCGCTGGAAGATCGCGTCGTTGACCGATTCGCCGTTCAGCTCTTCGACGCAGATCGTCGAGGTGGCGGCAGAGGTCTCTTCATACTGCAAGAGCGGGAAATCCGATCCTCCGTAGTCGCCGGTGGGGAGATTCGCGTAAAGATCCGGTTCCGTTTCGGCAGGAGCTTCCGCCTCCGGCACCTGTATGTTTTCTCCCGGATTCTCTGCGGGATCGCTGTTGGTCTTGCTTTCCCCGCAGGCCGCAAAGGCAGGCAGAAGAAGGAGGATGGCGAACAGGACGGACAAAACCTTTTTCATGACGGATGATCCTTTCATTGACATGTCATCGGAATGGGGGAGCAGGCGGCATCCAGGGGCTCTCCGGTTTGATATCCTAATTATACAAGATATTGCATCAAAATACTATAAAATTCCTGTACTCACAATCGCAAGTTTCTCTACTCGCTCTCTGTTTTTACACATTTTTTCACAGGCGCAGGCATTTGATGCGAATCCGCCCTTGCAAAGGCGCCCGGCACGTGCTATAATCAAGGCGGAATCACAATTTGCAGGAGGTTTTCAACATGACGGAATACGCACTCCTCACA
>JAFYBI010000036.1 GCA_017540285.1 Clostridia bacterium
CCGGATGCCCCGGGCGAAATCCGTTCCGAGGAGGCCCCCCGTCCATGAACCGCAATCATTCTCTGCATACCACTCCCCGCATCCTCGTCTGCGGCCCGAATCCCTCCTGGCAGAAGACGCTCCCGTTCGACGAATTCCGTCCCGGCGGGATCAACCGCGCATGCGAACGCGACTGCAGGGCGTCCGGCAAGGGCGTGAACTTCGCCCGCGCCGTCCGCACCTGGGGAACCGCGGTCCCCGTCGTCTTCCAATTCACAGGCGGCGTCAACGGCCGGAAGATCGAAGCATGGCTTCAGCGGGAAGGCATCGATTCCGTCAGTCGTTCAATCGCGGATGAAACGCGCTGCTGCACCACGGTCCTGTGCAGGAAATGCGCGTCCATGACCGAACTGATCGAACCGTCGCCGACGGTCACCCCCGACGACGTGAAATCCCTGAAAGAATGCATTCTGACCGCGCTCCCGGACGCCGATGCGCTTGCGCTCTGCGGCACGCTCCCGAAAGGCCCTCTTGAAGGTTTTTACGCCGGGATCGCCGCCGATGCCGTCCGCGCCGGGAAACCCGTCCTGATGGATTCCGTGGAGCATTTCGACGAAACGCTTGCCGCCGGAGTTCAATATCTGAAGATCAACAGCGACGAACTTCTGAAGGTGGCCGGAACGTCCGGATCCGACGATCCCGAAGCCGCCGCTCTCCGCCTTATGGACCGCTTCCCCCTGCGGTGCGCCGCCATCACCGACGGCCCCGGACGGGCGTTCATCGCCGGGCAGGACGCCGTTCACCGCATCTTCATCCCGCCGCTCTCCGGCGTCTGCAACCCCATCGGCGCGGGCGACG
The DNA here is from genome assembly GCA_017540285.1 of Clostridia bacterium. Taxonomy (GTDB): domain Bacteria; phylum Bacillota; class Clostridia; order Oscillospirales; family CAG-272; genus UMGS1696. The sequence goes on from JAFYBI010000036.1 coordinate 838, forward strand.
TCTGCTCCGGCGTCATGCTCTCCGAACTTCTCGCGGGAACCGATCCACTGAACGCCTTCACGACCGGGATTGCCGCGGCATGCGCGAGCTGCCTCTCGCAGTACGCCGCGGATTTCGACCGTGCGGAAGCGCTCGGGATCCGCGACAGGATGCGGATCGAGGCCCTCGCCTCCGGCTTCCGAAACTGAAACCTCGCAAATCGAAACGCAATCTTCAATTCAAACCATATCAAAAACACACAAGAAAGGAACACTTCCATGAGTTCAAATTCTTCCGGCGGATTTCTCCGCGGCTGCCTGATTGCACTCGTCGTTTTCATCCTCGTCTGCTTCATCGGATTCATCGGCCTCTTCACGATTGCCGGCATCATCGTCGGCGCAATCGGTGAAACAGGTGCAGCGTTCAAAACTGCAAACGCGGACTACACCACCGAATTCGTCAGCGGCTGCGAGGATGCAGCCGACCGTATCGCCGTCATCGATGTGAAGGGTGCGATCACGAGCGATGCCGAATCCTTCGGCGGCGCCATCGCGAACTCCAGGCAGATCGTCAAACTCATCCGCGCCGCGAAGGACGACGCCGGCGTGAAAGCGATCATCATCGACCTCGACACCCCCGGCGGCGAAGTGACCGCCTCCGACGAGATCTACCATGAACTCAAACTCTGCGGCAAGCCCGTCGTCGCCATGAGGAACACGATGGCGGCCAGCGGCGGCTACTACGTCGCGTGCGGCGCGAACAAGATCGTCGCGAACAAGTTCACCATGACCGGCAGCATCGGCGTCATCATGTCCTCCGTGGACGTCTCCGGCCTGCTCGACTGGGCCAAGGTCAAGCCCGAGTTCTACACCTCCGGCAAGATGAAGACCATGCTCA
>JAFYBI010000392.1 GCA_017540285.1 Clostridia bacterium
AAAATCCCGGCAAGGGGGGCATTCCGGGGAGGGCAGGGGGGCGGATCCTGTCGTTATGGATGTTCTGTCGTCGGGAGGAGCAACTTCGCCGTCAGAGCAATGCGCCCCTGTGTTCGGCGACACGGGCGGCGAGTTCGGAACCGGCCTCCATCGCATGCCGGGGCGATTCCCCCCGAAGCATCGAAGCGCACCACGCCGCCAGAAAAGCATCGCCGCAACCTACGGTGTCTTCCACCTTCCGGCATTTCCCCGCGGGAAAAACGAAACACTCCCGGCCGTCATACAGCAGGCTGCCGTCCGCCCCGCAGGTGAGGATCACGTAGCGCAGATCCCATCGTTTCATCAGAAACGCGGCGACCTTGTCCCGATCGCCGGTCAGTCCGAACAGTTCGGCGACGACCGGAAGTTCTTCATCATTGATTTTGAGGACGTCCGCCAGATCGAGCGAAGCCCGGATCGTCGCGGCATCGTAAAACCGCTGACGCAGATTGATGTCGAAGAGTTTCCAGCAGGGATCCGGCAGAGAGGCAAGCACGGACCGGATGGCGGAGCGGGAGCGTTCGTCCCGCTGGGCGAGCGTCCCGTATATCGCGGCGCGGACACCGGGCAGCATCGGCCCCAGCGCATCGGGCACGCGGATCGCGTCCCAGGCGGCGGGATAAGCGATCTCATAACGCGGGATCCCGTCGTCCAGGGAGACGTTGACCTGTCCCGTCGGCAGATCGTTCCGCGAAATGAATGACGTATCAAGGCCTTTTCCCGACAGGAAATCGAGCAGTTCGTCGCCGGAGGGATCCTTCCCGACCGCGCTGACGACCGCGCCGCGGATCCCCAGGCGCTCCAGGTGACAGATCACGTTCGCGGGAGCGCCGCCGCAGCGTTTGCCCTCCGGGAGCATGTCCCAGAGGACTTCGCCGAGCCCGAGCACTTGCGGTCCCGCGGGGGTCATTCGAACATGAACCTTTCGAATTTGACCGATTCCGCCGCGTCTTCATCCAGTTTTTCGACGGATGCGCCGTTGCTGATGTCGCGCCACACCTTGATGTCGCTTCCGACCTTGCCCCCCATGCGGACGAAGGGTTCCATGACGACGGTGTCTTTGTAACCGATGTCATGCAGGGCTTCCGCGATCTCCCGCCAGGGCATGCGGCCTTTGCCGGGGACCATGCGGTTGCATTCGCCGGTATGGAAATGGCCGAGCAGGCCCTTCGCCTGACGGATGGCTCCGCCGATGCTGCTCTCCTCGATGTTCATGTGGAAAGTGTCGAGCATCACTTTGACTGCCGGACAATCCACCTCGCGCACGAAACGGCAGCATTCTTCGGAGGTGTTGATGAGATAGCCTTCGAACCGGTTCAGGGCTTCGAGACAGTAGTCCACGCCGCGGTCCTGCGCTATGCGGCCGATCTTGCGGACGTTGGCGACGGAACGCGCCCAGTCGCCGGGTTTGTCGATCGGCTTGCTGAAATCGACGGGCCAATAACTGTAAATGCCGCCGCCGATCTTATGGATGTTCAAAATTTCCAAGCGCTTGAGCAACTCGGCAAAAAAAGTTTCCGCATTCTTCACGACCGCGGGATCGGCGGAGGCTAAATTCTGTTCCGCGGAGGGGCCGTGTCCAGCCGTCAGGAAAATGCCGTTGTCCTCGGCCGCCTTCCGCAGATCCAGCAGCTTTTTTTCGGAATAACCGTTCAAAGGGGTGCAGGCGATCTCCAGGCAGTCGAAGCCGAG
>JAFYBI010000393.1 GCA_017540285.1 Clostridia bacterium
ATCCCCTTTGTTGTATCGGATAAGAGTCGAACGGCATTGAAGAGCATGGCTTCGCACCGACTGTCATGTGTCATTGCGAGGAGCAGGTCCCGAGACCTGCGACGTGGCAATCCGCATCCCTGACACGAGGGTCGAAGCAGCAGAATCCGGCTGTTTGTTTCATGAAAAAGTACGGATTGCCACGTCAGGACCTTGCGGCCCTTCCTCGCAATGACACCATCAAGTGCGGCTTCATGTCCCAATGCTTTTGCGACAACCCCTTTCTCTTCATTTTTGTTCGTGCCATGCTTTTGCGAGCACTGCCAGATGCTCGACGGCGCGGGGATTCCACACGATCTTCTCCTTCAGCCAGTCGCACGGGAATTCCGTGCACAGACCGCAGAACGGTACGCCGTGCCGCCGCGCGCATCGGTGGATCGGACAGCCGCCGGATTCCTTCCATTCCGGGACGTCCCCGTCCGATGCGATGCATCCGGGACACGATCCTTCCTTGAACTTCCCGCATCCGTCGCAGCATTCCCCGCAGGCGGTGATCCGCTCGAATCTGATCTTTTCCATGACAAAAACTCCTGCGATATAAGATTTTCGCAAATAGTATATCACAGGAGTTTGATGATGTCAAGTGGTTTTTCGAAAAAGAAATACTCTTAAAAATCCGGTGTGAACCGTGCCGTGGCGGACGAGCGTTCCTGCATCCATCCCGTGAAGCCGAGCCGGGACGCCTCCTCGGCGACCTTTTCGTATTCGTAGCTCGTGACCTTCCGCCGGATCGCGCGCCACCGGTCCGGATCCTCCGGCGGCGGGAGAAATTCCGGGGTGTACTGCGCCATGAGCGAGAGCCGCACGTCCGAGACCGGAACCGTCCCGGCGATCTTCTGCAAGACCTCGACGGAATCCGCCCGGCATCCCGGCAGAACGAGGTGCCGCACGATCACGCCGCGCCGCATCATCCCGTTTCCGTCAAAGACGGAGGGCCCCGCGACCCCGAACATCCGCGCGAGCGAGCGGGCCGCAAAGACCGGATAATCCGGCGCGCCCGAATACCGTCCGGCAAGCTCCGGCGAGGCGTATTTGAAGTCCGTGAGGAAGATGTCGACCGTGCCGCGGAGGGCGTCGATCGTCTCCGGCCGCTCGTACCCGCCCGTATTCCACACGACGGGGATCGTCAGTCCGTCCTCCCGCGCGATCCGCACCGCTTCGATGAGACGGTCCGCGTAGTGCGTCGGGGAGACAAGGTTGACATTGTACGCGCCGGACGCTTCGAGTTCGGTCATCGCGCGGGCGAGCCGATCCGGGGAATACATCTCCCCGCGGGCGGAACGGCGGCTGATTTTGCCGTTCTGGCAGTACACGCAGCCGAGGGAGCAGTGCGCGAAGAAGATCGCACCGGAGCCGTGCGCCTCGTCCTTCGGATCTGGACCCGAGATCGGCGGCTCCTCCCAGTGGTGGAGCATGATCTTCGAGACCTCAGGATCGCGTCCCGCACCGCAGAACCCGACGGCCTTGTCCCGGTCGACGCCGCACATCCGGGGGCAGAGGAAGCACTCAGTCACCGCGGTTGCCCTTAATGTACTTCGCGATCATCTTGTATTTCAGATCCCACAGCTCCTGCGACAGGTCGACGTAGTAGTTGTGCGGGTTCTCGAAGCGGAGCACTTCCTTCCACATGGTGTTGAGCTCGCGGGCGCAGTGGTCGCGGATCTCCTCGAGCGGCGGACGGTTGTACACCTCCTCGCCGGCGCGGATGATCGGGACAAGGAGCTCGCGGGCGGTGAAGTCCGTGAGGAGCTTCCGCTTCCAGGTGTATTCCGGGTCGAAGATCTCGAGCGGCGCGGATTGGTCGATCTCCTCGTGGTGCATCGTGATGAGGTCGGCCTCCGCCTTGCCGGATTCGTTCGCGTAGAAGCGCCAGACCTTCTTGAAGCCGGGATTGGTGATCTTCGCGGCGTTTTCGGAGACCTTGATCTTCGGCACGATCTCGCCGCGCTCGTTCTCGCAGGCCGCCAGCTTGTAGACGCACCCGAACACCGGATCGGATTTCGCCGTGATGAGCCGCTCGCCGATGCCGAAGGAATCGATCGCGGCCTCCTGGTTCAAGAGCTCCGTGATGAGGTACTCGTCGAGGGCGTTGGAGACGACGATTTTGCAGTCCGTCAGCCCTTCGTCGTCGAGCATGCGGCGCGCCTTCTTCGTGATGTACGCGAGGTCGCCGGAGTCGATGCGGATGGCGCATTTGGTCCGTCCCGCCGGCCAGAGCACGTCCTTGACCGCGCGGATCGCGTTCGGGAGCCCGGAGCCGAAGACGGAATAGGTGTCGACGAGGAAGCAGGGATTCTCGGGATAGAGCTTCGCGTAGGTCGTGAAGGCCTCGTATTCGTTGTCGAACATCTGGACCCACGAGTGCGCCATGGTGCCGCCCGCCGGAACGCCGTAGAGACGGTCGGAGAGGGTGCAGGCCGTTCCCGCGCATCCGCCGATGTAGGCAGCGCGCGCGCCGAGGACCGCGGCAGACTCCCCGTGAGCGCGTCTCGAGCCGAATTCGGAGATCGGGCGACCCTTCGCCGCGCGGACCATGCGGTTGGCCTTCGTCGCGACGAGGCTTTCATGGTTGAGCACGAGCAGGACATAGGTCTCGATCAGCTGCGCCTCGATGACGGGTGCGCGGACCGTGAGGATCGGCTCGTAGGGGAAGATGACGGATCCCTCCGGCACGCCCCAGATATCGCCGTGGAACCGGAAGCCGCGCAGAAAGCGGAGGAACTCCTCGTCGAAGATCTTCTTCTCCCGCAGGAATTCGATATCCCCGTCGGTGAAGCGGAGATCGCGGATGTAGTCGATGATCTGCTCGAGGCCCGCGGCGATGGCGTAGCCCCCTCCGTCCGGGACGCGGCGGTAAAAGACGTCGAAGTACGCGATCCGGTCGCGCATCGGGGTGTTGAAATACCCCCGGCCCATCGTGAGCTCGTAGAAGTCGCACAGCAGCGCAAGATTGTAGTCGTCGGTTCTCATAAGTACTCCTTGAAGATAGTCAGGATCGGTTCAGAGGGGAAGGGAGGCGGATTTCCCGTCGGCATAGACCGTCACGCCCGCGTCGGTGATCTCGGCCCGCACGTCGGGATCGCTCGGGAGCACGGTCTTCTCGGCGCCGGAGCGGTACGTCACCGTGAAGGTGCCGTCGCTGTTGGCCCGGACGGCTTCGGCGTATTCGAGCGAGGCGAAGTAGTCCCACCAGCTGTTCGAATACCCGTCTGCGGTCCGGCCGTCGGCGTGCGGCATGCAGGAGAACCACCAGCGGTGATGCAGGCGGCAGGCGTGCGGCTCGCCGATGCCCTTCGGCAGATAAACCGAGGGATCGAAGAGCTCGGCCTCCCCGGTGAGGTTCGGATAATGATCGTGCCAGTCGCGCCAGGTCGAGAGGACCGGCTCGGGATTCTTCCAGTCGTAGTCCGCGACGGAGTTCGGCGAGAAGTGCACGTTCCCGCAGGCCGCCGTCCCGTCCCAGTTGCGCTTCGCAAGGATGAATTTCTGCCAGAGGTTCATCTTTTCGTACGGCATCCCGTACCATTCGCCCTCGCGGTAGCCGAAGCAGTCGGTGCCGCCCGTGAAGGTGTGCATCATCACGTTTTCCATCATGTGCCCGAAACACTCGAAGTTCGCGTCGCGGCGGCTGACGGAGACGTTCATCACGGCGGTGAGCGGGCAGTCCGCCTCGATCGGATCGCCGTTGATCCAGTAGGCGCTGCGGCCGAACATGCACGCCTCGAAGCAGTAGACCGGATCCTGATTCACGAGCAGGATCATGTCGAATTCGCCCTTCCGCCTCCGCTCGACGATCCGGTGGGCCTCGAAGAGCGCGGCGTAGTCGAAGGAGAAGCCGACGTCCTCGGGGCAGATTTCCTTCGTGAACCAGTCGTTCTGCCACCAGCCGTACCAGCCCTTTTCGAAGAGGCGGCGGACGGTCGGCTCGTCGAGGGCGTTCGCGGGTCCCGCTTCGAGATGGAAGAGGACCTTGTGGCGCGGGAATTCGTCGATGCGCTCCCAGGCGGCGGTCTCGCAGGTCACGAGGCCGTGGGAGCCGTATTTGATGTCGTCGTAGAGCTCGAGAACGGAGGCTTCGATCTGATCGGTCGTCCCGGTGAGATCGGAGAGGCGCGCGCCGTCGGAGAGCAGGGGATTCTGCTCGAGCACGAGCACGCGGAGAGAATGATGACGGGGCATGGAGGGACCTCCTCGGTGGATTCTTTCTTCATTCTATCACAACGGCGGCGAAAAATCAAGGTCCTGCGCGATCCGATCCTTTCGAAAGCAAAATATAATTTGCATTTTTATTCAAATGCCCTTGCTTTTTCAGAAAAACAATGCTATAATGGGGACGTAACCAAAGCAGAGGCGCGGTGAGGATGATCGTCTGCCGGGAAATGTCCCTTCGGAAAGGACGCGGCAGGCGGGGGGCCGATCCGCCGAAAGGGAAGGATCCGGCTTTCCTTGGACCGTACCGGAAGACGGTGCGGCCTGTCACAACCGTGGAGCGCTGCTGATACAGGTTTTTCCGAAGGGCGGAGAAGAGCCCGGCGGAAGACAGACGTCCGGCGTCCATGCGGAGCGTCTGTTTTTTGTTTCAAATTCTTTTGATTCGGAAAGGAACCTGAAAATGAGACACCGCAAACTCTCCCGCATCCTCCCATTCGTTTTTCTCGCCGTCGTGCTGGCGATGACGCTCGCCGTCACGGTGTTCGCGGACGACGGAGAATCCGGCCCGGCGTCGTTCGCCTACGGTACCGCGCTGGCGCTTCTCCCGCCGCTGATCGCGATCGTCCTCGCCCTCATCACGAAGGAGGTCTATTCGTCCCTCTTCGTCGGCATCATCGCGGGCGGCCTTCTCGCGACGAACTTCTCCTTCGCAGGAACGCTTGACACCGTCATCAACGACGGCATCATCACCGCCGTGTCCGACAACGCCGGCATCTTCATCTTCCTCGTCATCCTCGGCGTCCTCGTGGCCCTGCTCAACCGCACGGGCGCGTCGGCGGCGTTCGGCAAGTGGGCGCAGAAGAACATCAAGACCCGCGTCGGCGCGCAGCTCGCCACCTTCCTGCTCGGCGTCCTGATCTTCATCGACGACTACTTCAACTGCCTCACGGTCGGCTCCGTCATGCAGCCAGTCACGGACAGCCACAAGATCTCCCGCGCCAAGCTCGCGTACCTCATCGACGCGACGGCGGCCCCGATCTGCATGATCGCCCCGATCTCCTCGTGGGCGGCCGCGGTCTCCTCCTACGCGGAGGGCACGGGCTATTCCGGCCTCAGCCTCTTCGTCCGCGCGATCCCCTATAACTTCTATTCGCTCCTCACCCTCGTCTTCATCATCGCCCTCGCCTGCATGAAGTTCGACTACGGCCCGATGGCGAAGCACGAAAAGAACGCCATCGAAAAGGGCGACCTCTTCACCTCCGGCACCGAGCACGCGGCGGAGAGCACGGGCAAGGCCGGTACGAAGGGCAAGGTCTATGACCTCGTTCTCCCGATCGTCGTCCTGATCATCGTCTGCGTCATCGGCCTCATCTACATCGGCGGCTTCTTCGGCACCGACGCCTGGGGCGGCACGGATTACAAGGGCGACTTCATCGGCGCGTTCTCCAACACCGACGCCGTCATCGGTCTCCCGTGGGGCGGCATCATCACCATCGTCCTCGTGATGCTCTACCTCGTCGCCCGCCGCACCATCACCTTCAAGGAAGCGATGGAGTGCATCCCCGAGGGCTTCAAGGCCATGGTCCCCGCGATCATGATCCTCACCTTCGCGGGTTCTCTGAAGAACATGACCTCCGCGCTCGGTTCCGCCGAATTCGTCAAGGGCTTCATGAGCGGCGCGGCGGAAGGCCTCACGGCTCTGCTCCCGGCGGTCATCTTCCTCGTCGCGGTGTTCATCTCCTTCTCGACCGGTACGTCCTGGGGCACCTTCGGCATTCTGATCCCGATCGTCACGAGCATCTTCCCGGCGTCGTCCGAGCTCATGTACATCGGCATGTCCGCCTGCCTCGCGGGCGCGGTCTGCGGCGACCACTGCTCCCCGATCTCCGACACGACGATCATGTCCTCGGCGGGTGCGCGCTGCGACCACATCAACCACGTCTCTACCCAGCTCCCGTACGCGATCACCGTGGCGGCGGTCTCCTTCGTCTCCTTCCTGATTGCTGCGTTCGTGAGCGTCCTGATCCCGAGCATCCAGACCTGGTTCATCTCCCTGCCCATCGCCGTTGTCCTGATGATCGGCACGCTGTTCGTCATCAAGATGCGCGTTGTGAAGAAATAAACACCGGCAAAACAGAAAACGCCCCCGGATTCCCGAAGGATCCGGGGGACTTTTGCGTCAGTCATCGAGCAGCTCGATCCCGGCGGCGATCTCGATGGTGATGTCCCCGTTGACGGTCGATGCCACGAAGGGGGATTCACCCGTTTCCTTCGGGACGGTGACGCGCCCGTTTTTGGATGATGTGACGTAGTTCATCGGCTTTAGAAGGATCGCCTTGATCGCGCCGTTGACGCTTTCGGCGTTTACCTTATCTCCGAGAACGCTGTTGAGCTCGATATCTCCGTTCACTGTCTTTGCATAGAGCATTCCGAACCGACCGGTCGATGTGATCCTGCCGTTTCCGGTCGCGAAGGATTTCGCCGCGGAGACGCTTTCATCGACGATGTCACCGTTTGTCGTCTTGCCTGACACAATTCCGGTCATTCCACGGACCTGATGCGAATCATAGCAGACGGCAAAGCGAATATTTCCATTCCTGCTGTCTGCCATTGCCCAGTCTACTGGAATTTCGATATGCGTGTCGCCGTTTACGGTATTGGTGGTGACGCGCTCGAAGGATACCGTTCCCGGGGACGCTTTGACAGTGATGTCGCTGTTCGCGCTCTTCACTTCCAGATCTGAATAGATGCCGTTGGCGAGCCGCACCTCGATCTTTCCGGGCTTCGGGCTGAAGATGCCGATCTTCTGATACCATTTCCGCTGATCGACCTCTTTCACGACGAGCGTGCCGCCGTTCGATTCGACCGTGATCCGGACGGAGGGATCGGTCTTCGCTTCGACGGCGGGCTGCCCGTCTCCGGCATTTGTGACCGTGACGTCCGCGTTGACCGCATGGATTTCCACGGCGTCGTAGCGATCCTTCAGGTCCTCAGACAATACGGCGTATTGGTCGTTCGCTTTGCGTTCGGCGAGCATCGTCGGAAATGTCGCGAGCATCAGGACGCCGCCTGCGATCACCAGGAGAACGGCGAGGATGCACAGTGTTCTTTTCATGGTTCAAGCCTCCTTTCTGCGAAGCGGCGCGGCGGCTCCCTTCGCGATGAGCACGGTAAGGCGCGCGAACGCCTTCGCCACGGCGACGGATGCGAAATAGAACAATA